>JAEEIG010000111.1 GCA_016281255.1 Bacteroidales bacterium | reverse complement strand
CCGGTGTCGGAGTATGATGCGGCCGCTTACGGGCTGGTGCGTACCTCCGACAGCATAGCGCTGAGCGGGGTGGCCTGTTATGACAACCGGCTGCGGGCTTACGACCTCACGTCGGCGACACCCAACACGCCCTTTTGGGTTTCGGACGAGACCTATGCTACGGGTACGGACAAATATGCCGTGAATGTGAGCTTTGTGGACTTCAATGGCGACGGTCACCCCGAGGTATATGTGCGCAACAAGGTGTTCAACGCGGAGAACGGCAAGCTGTTGGCAACAGCGAATACCACAAACGCAGGTTTGTCGTATGCGCATTACAGCCAGTACACGCATCGGAAACTCTCCTCCCCTTTTGCCGCTGATGTGTACGGAGATAGTCATCCGGAACTGATACTAGGCAATGAAATCTACGAAGTGTCTATTACCAACACGAACGGAACGGCGGGCAACACGATGACATTGGCGCAGCAGGTCACACCGCCGGGAGGCGCACCCGTTGACGGACACACGCAGGTGGCCGATTTCAACCAGGACGGTCATCTCGATGTCTTCATCAGCATCAAGAACACGGATGCGCAAGCAGGGACAGTATATTGCTATGTGTGGGACGTACATAACGGGCAAGTCAGTAATCCGCTCAGTATCAATACGAACCGTTCAGGAAAAAGTATTCCGCTGATAGCAGATATTGACAATGACGGCTTGTTGGAAATAGTGCTGCAAAGCGGTGCATCGACGAATCGCCAAATACAGGCTTACAAGTACAATGCCGGTACACAGTCTTTTTCTCTTATGTGGGATATGGTTCCCAATGAAGACACCTTTTCGAACAGCTTCACGGCTTTCGATTTCAACATGGACGGTCTGCTGGATTTGGTGATCTGCGACCAGGCCACGATGAAGATTGTGAACGGCAGCGGAAAAAGCCACATCACCCACAACGATACCGTTCCGGTGTATGAGCTGAGTACTCTCCCGTATAGCGAGACCACCATCATGCAGTATCCGGTCATCGCCGATGTGGATGCCGACGGGGCGGCGGAGATTGTCTCCGTGGGCAGTTCGAAACTGAATGTTTTCAAATCCTCGGGGCAGCCTTGGGCACCTGCGCGGCCCGTGTGGAACCAGTATATGTACAATGTCACCAACATCAACAAGGACCTCACCGTGCCCACCACATCGTTTAACAACGCCACCGCGTTCACCGACCCGCAGGGCGTTGTGCGTTGCCCGTTCAACAACTTCCTGCAGCAGGCCACCTTGCTCGACCAATATGGACGACCGTTTATGCCGGTGGCGAACGTTTCCGCCACTGCCGACACCACCTCTTCCTACGAAAACGGGGTCTTCACCTACACCTACACCTTCTGCAACACGGGCAGTCAGGTACTTGCCGCCCCGTTCTATATCACCTATTATGCCAACAACTACGGGGGAGTCGTGGTGAACACCGAGCTGGTTTCCACCCCACTGATGCCTGGAAACTGCATTACGCGGCAGGTGCAATTTGCTGAAGAGGATCTAATGGACATTCCCGAGCTCGAAAATATCGTGGTGGCGCTGAACGACCACGGGACCGGTGTGGCGCAAAACGGCGGACAGCAGGGGGAGTGCGACACCACCGACAACTTCTTCACTTTCCGTGTTGATCCGTGCAATATTCCCAACGATACTGTCACGGCTGACGTTTGTGTTCACGAATCTTATTCGGATGAGAACTTCGACATCCCTGCAACAGAGACGGAAGAGGCTGGAACTTACTATTTTAGTCGAGTCTTTCAGGTGGGGGAATGCGACAGTGTGATTGTTTTGCAACTGCGGGTGCATCCCGAATACGACCTCCATTTCACAGAGACCATCTCTGAAGGAACCGCCTACGACCGCCACGGTATTTTCTTGAGCGAAAGCCTGTTGGAAAGTGGACAAAGCATCGACACCTCCATCACTTACCAGAGCGTCTATGGTTGCGACAGCGTCATCCACGTCACCATCCATGTGGCCGCCTCGGAAATCACCCTCTACCTTCCCAACGCCATCACTCCATCCAAAGCTGACGGCTTGAATGATTATTTTTCCCTTCCTGAGAGAATCCAAAATCAGATCGCTGATTTTGAGATCATGATTTTCAATCGTTGGGGCGAGATGGTCTTCTACTCCAACGACAAAAACTTCTGCTGGCATGGGGAAGTCAAGGGGAAGACATTCTACGACAATGTCTATCAGTACGTTATTCAATATTCGAATCCGTTCGGCAAGAAGTTCACCCAAAGAGGCACCATCACCGTGCTCTAGCGCTCCGTTGCGCCACCGGCAGTAAGAAAACTCAGCGATTATAATTTTGTCATTTTATAGTTATCATTTTTTGACAAAAAATAGTATGTTTGCACCGCGAAGAATTTAACTATAAATAACTGAAAATCAGCGTTCAAAACAAAGAAGCATGTATCTCGTAAGCATTTTGGTCCCCGTTTACGGGGTGGAGAAATATATGGAGCGATGTGCGCGGAGCCTGTTTGAGCAGACTTACGAGAACTTGGAGTACATTTTTGTGGACGATTGCTCACCCGACAACAGCATTGCCATCCTGAAGCGGGTGATGGAGGACTATCCCGAGCGGAAGGCTCAAGTGCGCATTATCCGGCACGAGCGCAACCGCGGTTTGGCGGCGGCACGCAACACCGCGCTCGATGCCGCATCAGGACCTTTTCTTACCCATGTGGATTCCGACGATTATTTGGATCGCGATGCCGTTCGTTTGCTTGTGGAGAAACAGGTGGAAACTGGGGCCGATATTGTGTCGGGGAACTACTATGTGATAAATAACAAGGGAAAACAAAATAAATATTTACCTGACTATAAAGACAACCGTGAGTTTTTGCTGAAAACGTTAGACATTCATGAAGGAATACGTACAATTTGGGGCCATTTAGTCAGGCTTTCACTATATAACGATTACCATATCAGATTGAAGGAGGGGGTCGATGTGGGAGAAGACTGGCAACAAATACCGTTACTGGCATACTACGCAAAAAACACATCCCAAATAGATAGTTTTGTGTATTATTACGATTGTACAAATCCGCAGTCTTATATACACCAATATCAAAATTCTGTTTTTTGGGAGCAACCAATAAAATCATTGTTTATCATGGAGAGTTTTTTTGCGGATAAAGAGCCAATATACAAAGAAGCGTCGCATCGTTTATCAATTTATAAATTGAAAGTTTTATTGCATATAGCCGCAAAAAACAAAAACAAAGATGCTTTTGATGAAATAAAAACTTTAATATTGTCAAACTATTCAGATTACATTGAAGTAATAGGTTGGGATAATCCGCTCAATCGCGTTTTTAGATGTAACTATTATTTGCATAGTGGCTATCGACGATTGTATGAATTCGGGAAAAATGTTTTTCGGAGAAACTGACGTGTTGTCAAGCCGGGTTATAAAAAAATACGCAAGGCTTTTAATACAGTAAAGAAGGCGCCATAAAAATAGCGCGCAAAAGAATCATCCCGTGAATATATTTTTTTCTTATAAAAATACCATTCCAAATTGTAATGCAGTAATGATCTCCAAAGCTTGTGTTTCTTTAAGGCAGGTGCATGAAGCTCATAATAGACAGCAGATCTGCTTTTGAAAAAATGCTGCTTTTGCTTTCCTGACGATTTGCTGTTCACCGAGATGGAGGTATAGGTGATTCTATAAAGCACTGTCACTTGAGGCAGGTAAGAGAAGCGTTCTCCGGATTCTAACAGTTTAAAGGCGAAAGGAATGTCGTCAGACAATCGATAGCGTTCATCAATTCCACCTAATTTATCGTACAACTCTCTCTTGTAGAACCAAGTCGTGGAAGGGGCAACCAGTTTGTTCTGAATATGAGCGAGGAATTGTTCTTTACTGGAAACAGGAAATTTGTAGTTGTCTTCGGGGAGGATTGTTAGCACCTCTTTCGTCTCATTGGAAATCCATTTAGCCCTTGAGACTACCATATTACAGCCATTCTTGTTTGCAAAAGCTATGTTCTTTTCTATGGCGTCAGGCAAAAGAATATCATCCCCGAATATTTTTATCCATTCTCCCGTGGATGCTCGTATTCCAATATTGAAATTGGCCGATATCCCTTTGTTCTCTTCGTTCACAATGAGTTTGCTTCTGACAAATCTCTCTTGATTTAAAGTCAACCATTCTTTACATTTGATGGCTGTGTCGTCTTGAGAGCAATCATCAGCAATAATCAACTCCAAAGGGGAATATGTCTGATTTTTTATGCTATCTAATGTTTCAATAATTGATTCTGATGCATTATATGAAACAACAACAATAGATACTAAAGGAGCCGTCATCATCAAATTATTTCACTGACCAATCATTAATCAATTTTATTACCGCATCAACCTGTTCCATCGTTATGGATGGACCAATTGGCAAACTCAATTCCTCATCAGCTATCCGCTCCGTGATAGGCAAGGACAATCCATCCCAAGTCTTATAGCACTCTTGTTTATGTGGAGGAATGGGATAGTGGATTACAGTTCCTACTCCATACTGTTCCAAATAATCATGCAACATGTCCCGTCTCCCATTTGCCACAAGAACCGGAAACAAGTGGTAAACATTCTGTCTGTCTGGCAAATGATCGGGCAAAGTGATTAACGGATTGTTGATATTCTCATAGTAATAATGAGCCACCGCCTGTCGATGGGCGTTGTCTTCAACTAAATAGTTTAGCTTTACATCCAACACCGCTGCTTGAATTTCATCCAAACGGCTGTTACGACCTGTATATTTGAACACATATTTTTTCTGGGAACCGTAATTGGCCAAAGCGCGAATAGTCTTTGCCAGATTTTCATCGTTGGTGGTAACAGCACCGCCGTCGCCCAATGCCCCAAGGTTTTTGCCCGGATAGAAGCTATGGCCAGCCGCATCGCCAATGCTACCTGTCGTACGGCCGTCAGTATGCTTGCAGCCATGGGCTTGAGCATTATCTTCTATCAGTTTCAGGTTGTACTTCTCACGAAGTGTGCCAATTTTTTCCGTATAGGCGTTTCTGCCATAGAGGTGGACAATGCAGATGGCTTTCGTTTTGTCTGAAATGTGCTGTTCTATCAAGTCATCATTCATTTCCAATGTGTTAAGTTTAGGCTCCACAAGTACTGGCTTCAGGCCATTCTCTGTAATGGCGAGAATGGTGGCAATGTAAGTGTTGGCTGGCACAATCACCTCGTCACCGGGCTGCATAGCCCCCATCTCAATGTATGCCCGGAATATCCAGATAAGTGCATCTAAACCGTTCGCGCAGCCGACACAATACTTAGTCCCGATAAACTTGGCATAGTTCTCTTCGAAACGTTTGTTTTCTTCGCCTTGCAAATACCATCCGCTATTCACCACACGAGCCACAGCCTCGTTGATTTCTGTTCCATGAAGAGCGGTTACATCTTTTAATGACAAAAAAGGTATCATACTTAAAAATCTACTTTTCGACAAAAACTTGCGGGACTGCCCATCCATAACTCACCTGCAGGAACATCTTTAGTCACAACTGAACCCGCTGCGACAAAAGCTTTTTCGCCAATGATAACTCCAGGCAAAATAACAGATCCGGCACCGATGGTGGCTCCTTTGCACACCTTTGTTCTTAACAACTTCCAGTCTTTGTTCTTTGACCTTGGGTACATGTCGTTGGTGAATGTCACATTCGCCCCGACCAATACATTGTCCTCCAACTCTATTCCGTCCCAGATCTGTACTCCGCATTTCACCGTTACATTGTTTCCAATTTTCACATCATTTTCGATGAAGCAGTGGGAGCAAATGTTACAATGCTCACCAATAATCGCACCAGGCAGGACAACGCAATATTGCCAAATGTTGGTGGATTCTGGAATTGTGGTGTTTTTGCAATCGCTAAGTGGATGTATCATATTAGGTCTCTGTATTTTAGAAAAACGTCATAATCCCTTATGTAATCTTCTTCTTTGTAAATGTCGTTTGCGAGAACCATGCATACCGCGCCAGAGGAGAAATCCTCTAACTCTCTCCAGATGCCGGGTTTTACATAAAGTCCTTGATATGGACGATTCAAGAAGAAGCTGCGTTTTTGTTTGCCGTCATCCAAGGTGACCGTAAAAGAACCCGAAGCGGCGACAATCAGTTGCTCCAATTCTTTATGAGCGTGAGCCCCCCGTGACGATCCTCCCGGTATGTCATAGAGATAGTAAACCCGCTTGATATCGAAAGGAAGTGTCGAGCCATTCTCAACAACGGAAAGATTCCCTTTGCGGTCGCTATGATGTTGGTCTAACTCCACAACAGTGGAGTCAAAAACATTATATTTTTCCATTATGTTTAAGTGTTAAGAATTCACTATAATGGCGGATGTAGTCGTCGGGTTCATAATGCATTGATCCAAACTCCAAAGCCAGTGAATTTGTCGAGAAATCTTCCATTTCGCGCCACAGTCCGGAAGGGACATACAACCCATAATAAGATCTGTTGAGAGAAAACACCTTTTTTCGTTCCCCATCATCTATAATTACATTGAAAGATCCAGACAATGCAATGATGAATTCCTCGTTCTGCTTGAAAGCGTGTCCGCCACGAAACTCACCACCTGGAACATCATAAATCCAATATGTCCGCTTTATTTCAAACGGAATATGCTTCAGCTGTTCCACAAACGAGAGATTGCCTCGTGGATCAGTGAACTTAGGAAGTTCGATTATTTTGACATCATCTACCAAAGCCATAATCGTTTGTCAGATAAGGATATATCTCAAAAACAATATTACATAAAATAGACCGCGAATGTATAAAATTTACAAATACGCGTGGATTGCGTAAAAGAATAATTGGATGTTTGGGCAACTTTGTGGTTGAAAAACGAAATGCTGGTTTCCGCAATCTTATTGTTAGTGTTTACCGTTTGAATCAGGGATTGCATAAGTAGGAGAATTGTTTGGTCTTTGATTGTGAGGGTTCGTGTAAGCCAAATTATTTGTATCTTTGCCGCCGCGCTTGTCTGGTGAAAATTCCGATTTATATGCGCATAAAATGAAAAATCATTTGATTGAATAGATATGGAAAAGGAGAAGAAAGTTTACGTTGGCATGAGTGCCGACATGATCCATCCGGGTCACCTGAATATCATAAAAGAGGCTGCGAAATTGGGGACAGTCACCGTGGGTGTGCTGACCGATGCCGCTATCGCCAGTTACAAGCGGCTGCCTTATCTAACCTACGAACAGCGTGCCGAAATTGTATCCAACATTAAGGGCGTTGATCAGGTCGTGCCCCAAACCACGTTGGATTATGTCCCTAACCTTCGGGAGCTCAAGCCCGACTTTGTGGTTCACGGCGATGATTGGAAGGAGGGCGTGCAGGCCAAGACCCGCCAACGTATCATCGAAGCTATGGCAGAGTGGGGAGGGAAAGTGATCGACATTCCTTACACCCAAGGAATATCTTCAACGGCTATGAATCAGCATCTTAAGGAAATAGGTACGACTCCGGAAATTCGTCTCAAAAGGCTTCGCCGCCTCATTAATGCCAAGAAAATTGTCCGCATTCTGGAATCCCATAATGGTCTTACTGGTCTGATTATCGAAAACACTTCCGTTGAGGTGAATGGCATCAAACAGGAATTCGACGGCATGTGGGCAAGCTCACTGACCGATTCCACCTCAAAAGGCAAGCCCGACATTGAGGCTGTGGACATCACCACCCGTCTTCATGATTTGAACGACGCATTGGAAGTGACCACCAAGCCTATTATTTTCGATGGTGACACGGGTGGCAAAGTTGAACATTTTGTTTTTACGGTACGTACGTTGGAACGTTTGGGAATCTCAGCGGTCATCATTGAAGATAAGGTAGGTTTGAAACAAAACTCTCTCTTCGGAACAGATGCGGTACAGACTCAGGACTCCATTGAAGGTTTTTGTGCGAAGATTAAAGCCGGCAAGAACGCCCAAATCACAGAGGATTTCATGGTCATCTCCAGAATTGAGTCTTTGATTGCCGGAAAATCAGTAGATGACGCTCTTGAGCGTGCATTCGCGTACGTGGCAGCTGGTGCGGACGGTGTGATGATTCACAGCAAAAACAAGGACGGCCAAGATATAAAAGAGTTTTGTACGAGATTCCGTCAACAGAACACGACAACGCCGATTATCGCAGTGCCTACCACTTATAATCAGTTCACCGAAGACGAGTTGGCATCTTGGGGCATCAACGTGGTCATCTATGCCAACCACATGCTCAGAAGCGCATATCCGGCCATGGTCAATTGTGCAAAATCCATCCTGACGCACCAGCGCAGTCTGGAGGCTTCACAAGAGTACTGTATGCCCATTAAGGAAATCCTCGAACTGATACCTGGAACCAAAAAGAAATAGTTATGCTGAATCCGAAATTTTTCATCGACACATTGGGTGATTATGGCGTAGATTTCTTTGCCGGAGTGCCGGATTCTTTGCTAAAGAACATCTGCGCCTATATTGCCGACCATTTCGATGACCGTCACAACATCATCACGGCCAACGAGGGTGCTGCCGTGGGTTTGGCGGCCGGTTACCATTTGGCTACAGGGAAGGTGGGTTGTGTCTATATGCAGAATTCCGGCGAGGGCAATGCCGTCAACCCGTTGGCATCCCTCACCGACAAAGAAGTGTACCATATTCCAGTGTTGTTGCTGATCGGATGGCGCGGAAGACCTGGTATCCATGACGAGCCACAACATGTGAAACAGGGTAAGATCACTACCGGTTTGTTGAATGTTCTGGGCATCAACTATGAAGTACTCAACAAAGACGAGGATTTTGCCAAACGTCAGATAGACAAAGCGATTAGCAGCATCCGAACCACAGGCGAAGCATTCGCGCTGGTTGTCGAAAAAGACACGTTTGACAGTTATACGCTCCAAAATGTCGTCAAAAACGAATTGACATTGGCTCGTGAAGAAGCTGTGCAGATGGTGGCTAAATCACTGGGAGAAAACGATGTGGTTGTCTCCACCACAGGGATGATTTCCAGAGAGCTCTTCGAATATCGTGAAGCGGCTGGAGAAGACCATCGCCGCGATTTCCTGACTGTCGGCTCGATGGGACATGCTTCGCAGATAGCCCTCGGTATCGCTTTGCAAAAACCTGATCGCAACATCTTCTGTTTCGAAGGCGACGGTGCCGTCCTCATGCATACGGGTTCCATGGCCATCACTGCATCCAAGAAGCCTGGCAACTTCTATCATGTGGTGTTCAATAACGGAGCGCATGACTCTGTTGGCGGCCAACCTACAGTAGCGTTGGACATCGATTTGCCTGCTGTTGCAAAAGCAGTAGGGTACCCCTCTGTTTTTTCTGTTGACAATCAGAACGATTTGGCGCAGTTGCTCCCGAAAATCACCTCTTTCCCAGCTCCTGTTTTTCTTGAGATCAAGGTAAAGAAGGGCAACCGCAAAGATTTGGGTCGCCCGACCACTACGCCGATTCAGAACAAAGAGGCCTTGATGGATTTCTTGAAGAAATAAGGTCATGCAACAGATACTGAAAGGGGCGGAAAATATCGAATCTGTCTTGAAAAAGACCGGGTGCCAAAACTATTTGTTGGTGTGTGATTCCTCATTCCCATTTCTGCCCATAAAGGACATGTTCCATACGGACGTGGTTTTCAATCAATTCACGTCTAATCCGTTATATGAGGATGTATGCAAGGGAGTGGAACTGTTTCACGCCAACCATTGCGATGCGATTGTTGCAGTGGGTGGCGGTAGCACGATGGACGTGGCCAAGTGCATCAAGCTTTACTGCAAAATGGATTCTGCAAAGAACTACCTTCATCAGGAATATGCGGACAGTGGCGTACCTCTCGTTGCAGTCCCCACCACTGCCGGTACGGGCAGTGAAAGCACTCGTTATGCCGTCATCTATTTTGAAGGCAAAAAACAGTCTGTGACCCACGATAGCATTATTCCCAACTATGCCATTCTGGAACCGAAACTTCTCAAGTCATTGCCGCTTTACCAAAAGAAATGCACCATGTTGGACGCATTGTGTCAGGGGATAGAGTCATTGTGGAGTGTCAATTCCACCGATGAGAGCATGATTTTCAGTAAGATAGCCATTCAGATGATTATGGATCACTGGCATGGTTATATTGAGGACAACAACGATGGGGATGCTGAATTCATCATGCAGGCAGCTAACTACGCAGGGCGTGCAATCAACATTACCCAGACCACTGCAGCGCACGCCATGAGCTACAAGCTCACTTCCATGTATGGGTTGCCGCACGGACATGCCGTTGCATTGTGTCTGCCTGGAGTGTGGATGTACATGTTGGAACATCCTGATAAGTGCATTGACCCGCGTGGAGAAGATCACATAGGTTTTATTTTCGAGTGGTTAGGGCAGCTGATGCATTGTGACTCCCCTGAGAAGGGGCTTATGATGTTCCGCACTATTATGTTCTCATTGGATATGCCGCAACCGCAGAGCAAAAATCGCGAGGATGAGTTAGACATTCTGACTCGGTCTGTTAACCCAGAACGGTTGAGGAATAATCCGGTGGAACTGGATGAAGAGACGATACGATCTATATATGACCGAATCTTGACAGAGAGTTAAGTTTTTTATTTTGTAAATCAAAGCAAACATCCGCAAACCCGATTAAATTATACAATAAAGATGGTAAAAGTTACTGTTGCGATAGCCGTTTATAACGTAGAAAAATATGTTGAAAAATGCATAGATTCTGTTCTGAACCAAGACTTCACGGACTACGAAGTACTTGTGGTAGATGACCGAGGTCCAGACAACAGCATTAGTTTGGTGGAACAGATGGCCAAATCTCATCCGAATGGTGATAAAATAAGTATTTATCACCATGAAAAAAATCTCGGGACAGGAGGTGTCCGCAACACCTGCATAGACGAGGCAAGAGGTGAATATATCTTTTTTATGGATGGCGACGACTATTTGGCCACCAATACAATACGTTTGCTGTATGATGCAATGACAGCTAATCCTGCCGACATTGTAATGGGAAACTATCAATTGGTTTCTCCTGACGGGAAAGTGATAAGTACCTCGAATTTTGCACCTGGACGAGTAGAATCGGAATATGCGATTGCCAAATGGATGAGCAACAATAAAACAAATTTTTATCCTGTAGCCACTTGGAACAAACTCTTCAGGACCTCGTTTCTGAAGGAAAATAGCATCAGGTGTGTTCCGTGGCATAGGCAGGAAGATATCCTATTCGCCCTGGAAACAGCCTTTGCGGTAAAATCCATTGTCACCATACCGGAAGTGACCTATTATTGGATTCAAGTTCCGGGCTCCTGCCTGCATCAGGATACTAAAGAGTGGCATTTGCACCAGTATCTGGACATTTTTGATAAGTCGATAGCTCTCTTTAATGAAAAGGAACATGAAAAGGCGGGCAAACTACCCAAGGAGGTGTATTGGATTATAAGTTCCAGATACTTGTCAGGATTTATCACCACAAATGTTTGGAAGTCATCATTGCTTTCCTACAAACAGAAAAATGACTACTTGAAACATGTGAGGGAAATCACCGCTTATATAAAGAAGAAGGATGAGTATGACTGGAAGCAAAGATTCTTTTATACGTTAATCAAAATGCCATTCCCCTATTTGATAATAAAAGTGTTGAGTTCGATTGCACATTTATTGAAAATAAAAATATGACGAGATGAAGAGAATATTAGTAACAGGAGGTGCTGGATTTATTGGGTCGCACCTGTGTGAACGATTGGTAAACGAAGGGCATGATGTGATATGTCTCGATAATTTCTATACAGGCAGTAAGGAAAACGTTTGGCATTTGATAGGGAAGCCAAATTTTGAGATTGTACGTCATGATGTATGCCAGCCCTATTGGGCGGAGATAGATGAGATCTATAATCTGGCATGCCCCGCATCCCCCATACATTATCAAAACGACCCTATTCAGACAACCAAAACTTCCATCTTTGGTGCCTATTTCATGTTAGGACTGGCGCGCCGAACGAAGTGTAAAATCCTGCAGGCGTCCACCAGCGAAGTTTATGGAGATCCCGATATTCATCCACAACCCGAATCGTATTGGGGTAATGTTAACAGTATCGGATTGCGCAGTTGTTACGACGAGGGGAAACGTTGTGCCGAAACTTTGTTTTTCGACTATCACCGCATTCATGGAGTTCGCATCAAAGTAATTCGCATTTTCAACACCTATGGACCGAGGATGGCTGAGAATGACGGGCGGGTTGTTTCCAATTTTATTATGCAGGCATTGCGCGGGGAAGATATTACAATTTTTGGAGACGGTAAGCAAACACGTTCTTTCCAATATATTACGGATCTCATTGAGGGTATAATCCATATGATGGACAGTAGGGACGATTTCACCGGCCCTGTCAATATCGGAAACCCCGGTGAGTTTACCATGTTGGAGCTGGCCGAGAAAATTATCTCTCAGACAGGGTCAAAGAGCAAGATATTATTCAGACCGCTTCCGTCGGATGATCCGCAAAAACGTAAACCAGATATAACGCTGGCCAAGTCAGAGTTGCACTGGGAACCCAAAGTGACACTTGATGATGGATTGAAGGAAACTATTGATTATTTTAAGCATCGCTTATGATTTTTGGACTACTGTATATAATTGACACTATTTACGTAAAATAAACTTGGTTATGAGAGAAATTATTGTCAAAATAGCCACGTGGTTAGGCATATATCCCTGGCTGATGAAGATTGACAATCGTCTTGAAATGAAAAGGCAGAACAGGGCGTTTAAGAAGTACGCTCTGGAGACCTTACGGGAAGCGGTCGCTGCTACTGAAGAGTGCGGAGGCAAGCTTTTCTTGGCTTTTGGATCGTTGCTTGGAGCCTATCGGGAAAAAGGGTTCATCCCTTTTGATTATGATCTTGATTTTGGCCTTTTGGCCGAGGAACGATCTGACAGTCTGGTAGATGCAATGCGAAAGCATGGTTTTACCCTGCTACGACAGTATTACATCAAGTCTACAGGTCGCATTTGCCAAGACAAATATGACTATAAGGGTGTGCATATAGATGTTCACTATTTCTATAAGGATGACGATGGGGATTTGTATTGCGACTTGGGTCTGCCACATGAAAGTAAGCCGTGGCGTGAGGCAAACGTGACAGACGGTTTCCCCACAATCATTCGCAAAGTGCCCGACAGCAATTTTGTTAAACAAGATTTTCTTGGTGAAAAGGTCTATATGCCGGAACTTGTTGAGGAGTGGCTACAAACTCTCTATGGCGAGCATTTCATGACCCCCGATCCCAAATGGAACATGGATGATCATAAAAAACGGTCAAAGACGAATGGAGAGCGGATTTATCGGCGAAATGTGGAATAATAACTAAAACATTAGATATAATATTTCATGTACGATTATCTGATTGTTGGTTCTGGTCTCTTTGGTTCCACTTTTGCCCACCTTGTCGCTAAACAAGGAAAGAAATGCTTGGTGATTGACAAACGCCCTCACTTAGGCGGCAATGTCTATTGCGAAAATGTGGAAGGTATTAATATCCACAAGTATGGCGCCCACATCTTTCATACGAACAACAAAGAGGTATGGGACTTTGTGAACGGTCTGGTTCCCTTTAACCGTTACACCAACAGTCCCGTCGCCAACTATCATGGCCAACTCTTCAACCTCCCGTTCAATATGAACACCTTCTATCAGATGTGGGGCGTAACCACTCCAGAAGAAGCTCAAGCAAAAATTGAAGAGCAGAAGATAGAGGCGGTGGCCAAGATGAAGGCTGAGGGCATAACGGAACCCCGTAACCTTGAAGAGCAAGGCCTTTGTTTGGTGGGAAAAGACATCTTCGAGAAGCTTATTAAGGAATATACCGAGAAACAGTGGGGGCGTCCATGTAATGAGCTGCCAGCCTTCATCATAAAACGGTTGCCAGTCCGTTTTGTGTTTGATAACAATTATTTTAATGATGCATATCAAGGAATTCCAATTGGAGGCTACAACAAGCTGATTGATGCTTTGTTGAATGAAATTGACTGTAAAACGGACACTGATTTCTTCAAATCAGACTACAACAATTGGCGAAAATATGCTAAACAATTGGTTTATACTGGTCCTCTCGACGAGTACTTTGACTATCGGTATGGTAAGCTTGACTGGCGCACTGTGAGTTTCAAGACTCGCATTGAAGATACTCCTAACTATCAAGGCAATGCGGTGGTGAATTTTACTTCCCATGAGAAGCCCTACACAAGAGTTATTGAGCACAAGCACTTTGAGATGTTTGGACAAGCAATATTTGATTGTCCGAAAACAGTTGTTTCTGAAGAGTATTCAATCGAGTATCAAGAAGGAATGGAACAGTATTATCCCGTCAATGATGAGAAAAATGATAAATTGGCTGAACGGTATCGTTCATTGGCATCACAAGAGGAAGATGTGATATTCGGTGGCCGTCTTGCAGAATACAAGTATTACGATATGGCTCCTATCATGGAAAAGGTGATTTTAATGATTAATCAAAACTAGTGAATTTTATGGAAAAGATAGTTGTCGATTACGTTTATAAAAATTCTTTCAGTGCTTTTTCAAAAGCACGAGAAGATGTCAATCAAATTGCTCAGAATCATGGATTTAAACCTTTTTTGATTAACACCTGTACTTTAAAAGAGTTTTCTGAATCCCAAGTATCATTTCTTAGTTTTTTTCTCTATAGATTAAGGAAACTTTTTATACTATTTCAATCTGTTTTGTCAGTTAAGAAAAACTCTTTGGTACTATTGCAGTACCCGCTTGCTCCATTTGGAGAGCTGTTCACGTTATTCTTTTGCCGTTGCTTGAAAATCAAAAAATGTTATCTTGTCTTGTTGCTACATGACATCGATTATTTTCGTCACAAGGAAGTTTTTGGTAAAATCGAGGCAGATATTCTCAATACCGCCTCCGAATTAATTGTACACACTCCTCAAATGCTGAATTTACTAAAAGAGAATGGCGTAAACCGACCAAATCATCTTCTTTGGTTATTTGACTATTTAACAAAAGATATTCCCTGTGAAGAGAAGCCTTTTGAGAGCAACTGCATTGCTTTTGCAGGAAAATTGAGCAAAAGTGAATTCCTTGAGATATTAAAGAATGTGAATTTCGATATGGTCCGGGTGCATCTGTATGGTAATGCCCCTGATGATACTGCATACTACCCAACATGGATGAAATATATGGGGCGTTTTAACCCGGAAAATGTCAGTGCTCTTACAGAAGAATGGGGCTTGACATGGGATGGTGACAGCATTGAAGACCTTCATGGTCCTCTCGGGAATTATCTGAAATACAATTCTTCACATAAAGTTTCTTTGTATATAGCTGCCGGCATACCTGTTATTATCAGCAAGGAATCCGCTTTGGCGGAATTTGTGGAAGAGAACAAACTGGGTATTACTATTTCTTCGTTGCTTGAGCTTGATAAAAGAATTTCAGAATTTGACAAGGAAGAGCTCCAAATGATACGAAAGCATGTGGCAGAAATGTCCGCTGTATTGAGAACTGGAGGAAGACTCGGGGCAATATTGGATGACATTTTGAAAAAACAGATTTAAACAACTATATGAATATCAATATATTAAACTCTAAAGAGGAGGCCTATCTGAAAAAAGACAACCAATGTATTGAACAATGCATCCAACAGTCCAAAGCAGAGAAGGATATTTCACACTCTCCTAAAATCTCCATCATTGTCCCAGTGTATAATGCCGGAGAGTATCTACGGCCATGTCTTGACACATTAGTGAACCAAACTTTTCGCGATATTGAAATTATCTGTATATTAGACTGTCCTACAGATAGTTCAGACAAAGTAATTGAAGAGTATGCAAGAAAAGACAAACGTATCACAGTTGTCAAAAATGACAGAAATCTACACATTGGCGAGAGCAGAAATGTCGGATTGCGAGTGGCTAAGGGCGAATACATAGGGTTTTCTGATCATGATGACACTCGCACGTTAGACATGTATGAGAAACTATATAAAGCGGCTAATAATGGAGAATATGCTGTCGTGGCTTCTGGCAATTTGGCAATGAGTGTGCAAAAAATGGGTATCAGTTCTATTGAAGATATCTATTACGGGTTGGTTTCACGCAGATTATCGCCATTAATAATGCCAAACATATACAATCGCGATTTTTTAATCCGCAATCATATTTGTTTCTGCGATACAAAGACATCTTCTATAGAAGACGTCTTGTTTAATGTTTGGTGTTTCCAGGCTATGCTGGGAACTGACAGCAAGGCCAATTTCATACCAGAGTATTTGTATAATCATATTTTTCATAATACCAATGAGGTTAATTCGTATGATTATTGGGATACTGAAAAAATTATTAATACAATTATTGAATTAAACAATCTCACAAAACAATGCGATGTTAAAGTCGGAAAATATTTAGGAGAGATGCTTATTCGAAGTCTTTATACTTCCTTTCGATTATCTGTCAAGTATAAGCAATTCAGAAACTATAGACGAGCTATTACATCATTTAATATGAATGAAATTCTATCCGAATATCCGTTCCGTTATAACAACCACCTTAGTATAATGAAGAACCTTTATGCTTTTTTCTTGTTAACATTTAGGAAGCGGTAGATAAAGTATTTTCAATTTTTGGAATTATCCGTACTAACGGAACAGCACCTCTTTGAACTTCTCCACCACTGCCTCCTCGGAATATTTTTCCAAGTACATCTGGCGGGAATAGCCGTTGAACCGGGGACGGGGATTTTGTTCAAAATCCTTGATGCAGGCAATGAACTCTTCCGCAGTATTGCATTTGCCACCCACTTTATTGTAATCCACATCATAACCTACAAAAGCCTCGTCGGTAGCAATGATATTCTTGCCGTACATCAAACTCTCGCAGGTCTTCACCTTCATGCCGCTGCCTTTGAAAATGGGCAATACCATGATGTCTGCTTCTTCAAAATAGGGCAATAAATCAGGTGCGTCGCTGATTACCTCTATGTCTTTCAAAGCAGGTTCTTCCGCCTTCAATTTTGACATGCCCTTGCCCACTACCGTCATTTGGATATTCACATACGGTAGCACGTTTTTTACAAACCAGATAATGCCATCGTTGTTAGGCGGGAAGTAGGCACCCAAAAAGAGGCAAAGGGGTCGCTCTGATGTCTCCTCTTGAGGATAGCTGTCCTTGTGGTATTTGTCCTTGAAGGCCACCGGAATCAGCACATCCGCTCTTCTTCCGTAACGATCATACAATTCATCGTCATCACGCGGGTTTAAAGCAATAGTCCTGTCAGAATAATGGCAGGCATAACGGTCGTTATGGTCAATGCAGCGCAAGAAGACTCTTTTCCCTGGTTTGTTTCCCAATTTTGCTTCAAAATAGGGAACTTCAACGTTGTGGAAAAACGAGATTATCCGACCTTTGTAGCCGGATTCCTTTAACTTTTTCGCCACTATTCCGAATACGCTGCGGTCGATGTAAACCACATCGTGATTCTGAGCCAGTTTCACAATCTCTTTCACCCGTTTTGGAGTCAACCCGAAATAGTAATTGAACGGGAAATAGAACACCCCCTTGGCGTAATCCCAAATCGTTTTCTTTCGGTTTTCATCATGGACATAATAGGTGGTAATTTGGTCCTCTCCCACCAGCTGCGACAGGACATTATAATTCTTTTGGCTGCCCTGTTCGCCGCCTTCCAAAATGTTTTTGGATTTCTTATAACGGATAAAAAGGATGTTCATAAAACTTACAATAATGCTATTACTGTTTGGCAATATTATTTTTGGGCTTGCGGTAATATAGCACCAGTGTACCTGCCAAAACCAATACAAATAAAATAGAACAAATCAGAGATACCTTGTCCAACTTGTGTAACATTGGCGCTTCGTTTCGGAATTCGATTTTATGTTCCCCAGCGGGAATCACCATTCCTCGCAGGATGTAGTTGACGCGAAAATAGTCTGCAGGTTTTCCGTCAATATAGGCGCGCCAGTCAGGTTCATAATAGACTTCGGAGAAGACCGCCAATTGGTCTTTGGATGTCTTTGTCTTATAGACCACATAGTCCGGATTATAGGGTTTCTGGTGCTCCATTACAATAACCGAGTTGCTGTCGCGCTCTAAATTCTTACCCTGCACCATTTCAGCGAAACACTTGTCGATAATGGCGGTGTCGGCGGGATTGAAGTCATTCAGTGCCAGAATTTCTGCATTGGGATCTTCCACCAGTTGATAGGCATCCACAAACCAGGCATTGCCCAAAGCATCAGGGTTGCGCTGCACCATGGGTTGTCCGCCTTGTCCGGGCATCACCACATAGCGGGCGTTCAGCATGTTGAGCACACCGGAGTTGATATGTCGGGAAAGGTAGAAGTCGATAATGTCTTGGTAACGACGCAGTTTGGCCGCATTGTAACCGCCAATCTGATGATGGAAAGCGGAAGGATAAGAGTCGTTAAAGGTGTTCACCGAGAGGTCGAACACGCGATAATCCTCGTCTTTGAACTGTGCGGCATATTGATCCAAAACCTGGTCGGTTTGAGAGGGTTTGAGTTTGAGACGCTTCTCGGTGATGAAGTTGGAATCGTTGAGGTAGCGACGATCCACACCCCACAAATCGAAAAGTACCAAGCATGCCAACACACCGATGATGATACCAGACTGTTTGATCTTCTGATTAATGTAGAGCCACAAGAGCACGGCTGAAATCAGAATCAATACCAGTGAACGCCAGGAATCGGACATAAACAGGGCTTTGCGGTCTTTCACCAACACATCTTTTATCATATCCCATTGGGGACCATATTGCGCAGCCATCTGCACGTCGCTGGCACCCGAGAAAGAGAAGTTCCCGGAGAACGCCATCATCAGCAGGATAAAGCCTGCAGTAATACCTGTGGAGATGTAGAGCCCGAGGTTCAGTTTCTTTTTATCGACCGGATTCTCTTTGTTGAAGATGGCTTTTAGCGTCAGCACCGACATCATGACCATAGTCACGTTGGCTATTACCAGACTCATGGAAGGGGTGCGGAACTTGTTGTAAAGCGGCAAATGATAGAACAGAAAACTGTTGAAGCCCATCAGGTTCTTACCCCACGACATGAGGATGGCGAGGATGGTAGCAATAAGAATCCACCAGCGTTCAGGGCCTTTCACCACAAATAGACCTAAAACGAACAGGAAAATGACGATGGCTCCGAAATAGACGGGGCCGGAAGTGAAGGGCTGGTCGCCCCAATAGAGAGGTGCCTGTTTCTGGCGGAAGTTTTTGTAAAATTCGGAGTCGGTGCCGACGGTTTCGCCGGAGCCGCCACCGTATGCGCCGGGCACTAACAGCGTGTAGGTTTCACCTTTGCCATAGCTCCAGCTATATGCGTAATCAATATCCAGACCATTGGAAGCCGCGATGGATTTAGCTTCGCCGTCCTTGTATAAATCTTCGGGTGTCACAGTGATTTCAGAACCGCCACGCATGGTGTATTTCACATACTCTTGGTTGATGAAAAGCAATCGGGCGTTGGCTCCGATAGCAAATCCAATTCCGATCAACATAACGCCCATGCCTAAAAGTAGAGATTTGAACTCTTTATCTTTGATGGCGTAAACGAGATAGACGAGACCAAGAATAAGACCCACAAGCATAGTATAGTAGGTGATTTGGATGTGGTTGCAGGAAATTTGAACACCTAAAGCAACTGCAAAGAGAATGCCGCCCCACAAATACTTCTTTCTTTGTAATATCAATAGCATTCCACCGATAATGGGTGCCATCATAGACATGGCATACGCTTTTGTAATATGTCCTGCTTCAATAATAATGATATTATAACTACCTAATCCGAAAGCCAATGCCCCCAACAAACTTAGCCATGGAGAAAGTCCTATTGCGATTAAAGCGACGTAAAATCCTAATAAATAAAGAAATACGATGCCAATATTACCTCCATAGTTCAGAAAATTCAGATTCAAGATATTATGTATCTTACCGAAAACAGATTTATAGGGTGGGTTTGTGACCTGATAGGCTGGCATACCACTAAACATAGAACTGCACCAAGTGGTGTATTCGCCCGTTTTGTCGTGAAAATCATGCTGCTCTTTGGCCATTGCTTTCCACTTCATGGTGTCGCCTTGTTGGATGACTTTGCCTTCAAAGGCGGGGGACATGTAAGCACCTGCCACCAAGAAGAAGATGAGGATGATGCCGCAATGGGTCAGTGTTTTCTTAAGAATCGGTTTCATATTTCTGATGTTTTTTTATTTCAAATTTCAAGGCTGCAAAAGTACGAAAAAAATGTGCTGTTTAATCGTTAAGATAAGCTTTCAATAGGAGATAGAAACAAAGAGAAAAAAAAGTATCTTTGCGGCTTCAAAAAAAGGAGGGCTCTTTAATCATAAACGCCTATAAAAAAGAGTACCGTTAAACACTATTTGCAAATGAATGGAATCATATCGTCAATAGGTCGAATCAAAATTGTCCAAGAGATTTCTTATCGGTTGTTTCGTGCCAGTTTTTGGAGAAATAGAAAGATAAAACGGTATTTCAAAACCGCTAATGAACCAAAATTACAGATTGGATATGGGAACAATTCCTTGGCAGGTTGGTTAAACGCAGGCATTTCCTACATGGAGAGTAAACATGGCGCATATTTGGATGCAGGACAACCGTTTCCATTTCCGGATGCTTCGTTCAACTATGTGTATTCGGAACATCTGTTTGAGCATCTTACCTATCAGCAAGCTCAGAATATGCTCAAGGAGAGCTATCGGGTTCTTAAGCCGGGAGGCATTATCCGAATAGCCACCCCTAACTTGCGATTTCTGCTTGGCTTATATCAGGACCCTGAAAAGCCTCTTCACAAGGAGTATATAGCTTATACTGCAAAGAATGGCGGACTTCCTCCTACGGCGGTGTATGTCATTAATCGGTTTCATACAGCGTGGGGGCACCAAATCATCTATGATAAAGAGACGCTGTCAGAAGTCCTACAGCAGACCGGTTTTAAAGACGTTTGCTCATGCGAAGTGGGGGAAAGCACACACAGTGCCCTGATCGGTGTTGAAGGTCATTTCAAAGCGCTTCCTTTTGAGTATAACCGTTTGGAAACCATGATTCTGGAGGCGACGAAATAGGGATGGATCAGGGTTGTTGAGCGCTGCAGGGGCGGGAAATGACCATTGCTCCAGTCTCGCTAACCAGTCGCACACCATCTGCCAGTAGGCCTTTTGGTAGTCTTTGGGGAGAAAAGATTGTTGAATCGTTTCTAACCATTCCGGGATTTTTTGATGGAATCTTCTAAAAATGTTGTTGATAACCTTGTCGGAAAGATCGGCTTTTTGCATGGCTTGGATGAAATCTGCCTTCTTGATTTTCTTTTTCCGTGCAATGAGGGTCAATGCGAGTTCTTCTTGGTCATTAGTATTCACCAATGCTATAATTATGCTTTTTTTATTGAAATTATATGTTTTCCTCTATAGTGGGCCTTCGCGAGGGGCGCTTATGCGTATCTATAGATACTCTATGCCCTTCCTAAGAATGGAAGAAGTTCCAGGTCCCAAGTTCAGCCGGACAAACCGGAAACAACAACCGCTTGAAAAAAATGCCGAAATGAATTTTTCATTCGAAATTTATTGTAATTTTGCAGTGGATTTCGAATGGCTCGCTTTTCAGCGCTTTCGTTTGTACCGTGTGCAAACAAAAAAAATGTATTTTTGCGACATTAAAATAGATGATGACCACGAATTATTGATTGGAAATATGGGTTTGTATATCAACGTTGGAGATGACGGTTTTCGCGCGGCGCGAAACGGCGAATACATTGACAAGAGCGACCTGATTGAGGTTGTCAATGCGTCGTTGAATTCCGAGCGTCAGTTTATATGTGTCAGCCGTGCAAGGCGTTTTGGCAAGTCTATGGCAGCCAAGATGCTGAACGCTTACTATAATCATTCATGTCATTCTGAAGCGTTGTTCCAAGACCTAAAAATTACAAAAAGCCCTTCTTTCCTACAGCATTTGAACAAATATCCGGTGTTGTATGTGGATATGACGAACTTCATTACACGCTATAGGAACAGTGGTGACATTGTACATCATATCCAGGCCGATATTTTGGCAGAACTTAGAGAGGCTTACCCTAATGTGAGATACGGCGCAAACGATGACATGCTGTCTGTCTTATATGCTATCGTTCAGCAAGCAGAACCTGCCAAGTTTATTATGATTGTGGATGAGTGGGATGCCATCCTTCGTGAATCTAATTCTGACAATGAAGTCGAACGATACGTGGATTTTCTCCGTCTGCTTTTCAAGTCGGGCAACTCATTGTCTGTTTTTGCGGGTGTGTATATGACTGGAATTCTACCGATTAAGAAATACAATACCCAGTCGGCCTTGAATAATTTTGAGGAATACACTATGATTTCGCCGGGTGAGATGGCGGCAAGTTTCGGTTTCACGGATGAGGAAGTGTCGGATTTGTGTGACCGTAACGATATGGACAAGGAGCAGATTAGAATTTGGTATGATGGATATAGCATAGGCGACCAAAAATCAATTTATAATCCTTTGTCCGTAATCAGAGCTGTAAGACGACACTACTGTGAAAGTTATTGGTCAAACACAGGTACGTACGAAACGGTTGCGCATTACATAAAGATGAATTACGAAGGGCTGAAGGATGATGTGCTCAAATTGCTGGCGGGTGACAGTTGCCCCGTGAACACCAAAAACTTCCAAAACGACCTGAATGTGATCAACAGCAAGAATGACATTCTGACCATTTTGATTCATCTGGGCTATCTTTCCTTCGACAGAGACACGAACACTTGCCGTATCCCCAACAAAGAAATAAGCATTGAATTCGAAAATGCGATTGAAGACACCGGTTGGGAGGTGATTGCGGAATCATTGAAACAATCCGAACAACTGTTGCAATGGACTCTTGCAGGGGAAACTGAGCGGGTAGAAGCGGCTTTGGGGCGTATTCATTCCGACAACACCAGCATTTTGCAATATAACGATGAGAACTCACTTGCGTGTGTGCTCACTTTGGCATATTATGCAGCCAAAAACAAATATGCCATGATTAGAGAATTGCCCGCAGGAAAAGGCTTTGCAGACTTGGTGCTGGTTCCTCGACGTAATGTTGATTTGCCTGCAATTGTTCTTGAATTGAAATATGATCATTCGGTCCAAGCCGCTATCAATCAAATAAAAAACAATCATTATACCGATTCTCTATTAGACTATGTTGGCGAGGTTGTTTTGGTAGGTGTTAATTATGACAAGCAAAGCAAGAAGCATCAATGTGAGATAGAGCGGGTTATAAAAGAATCATAAGTTGGTTGACAACCAAACACCCCGTAATCATATACCGTAACTTAAGTGACAACCTAAATCATCGAATCACAGAGTCAAGTTTCTGCCTTTGAGTATATTTTGGAGGTCACAAATTGTGACTTCCAATTGAAAAAGTATAATATTTCATACTTTTTGAAGTTGTGCAATCAAAAAAAGTGTATTTTTGCCGCCGAAGTACAATAAAGCATACTTTTAAGAAAATGGATATTGCAGCTATTATCAAGGAGAGGAGAGCGCGACTGGGACTGTCGCAACAAGACCTGGCAGAGTTCGCCGAGGTGGGCATCGCCACCGTGAAGGACATTGAGCGCGGGAAAGGGAACCCTTCGCTGCATACGCTGCAGAAGATCATGACGGTCTTAGGGTTGGAGATGGTTATCCAGACGAAAGAGACGGGATATATGTACGATAATTTTGACGCAAAATGAGAACAGTGGATGTTTATTTGGGCAATAGGCTCGCAGGCCAGCTGACGGAACGGAATCAGGATGATTACGAGTTCGCCTATAATGCCCAATATTTGGCTGATTCAGGAACACCTGCCATTGCATTGTCGCTGCCCAAAAGGGAGGAGCCCTACCGTTCCAGCCGCATCTTCCCGTTTTTCACCAACCTGCTGCCCGAAGGCTCCAACCGCAAGGCCTTGTGTACGGTTTTCAAGGTGGATGAGCAGGACTTTTTCGGCATGTTGGAGATGATTTGCGGGAAGGACTGCATTGGCAATGTGACACTGAGGAAGGAGGAAAAATGAGAACTATTAGCGTTTGTCCGGCCACTTTGCAACCCGGGTATGATGCCTATTCGCCGATGGCACTGAAGTTGCTTTTTGGTGGCGAAAAGGTGTCACCTGTTTTGGATTTTGAGTTTGATGGCATTAATGCCAGCTCTGATTTGCCAGAAAACCAGAGTAACCTTTCAATCTCCGGTGTGCAGGAGAAATATTCGGCCGTGGTGGAGCGTGGTCATATCCGTCTGTCGAACCCTGATGAACAAGGGACATTTATCTTGAAACCAGCTCCGCTGATGAATATCCAAACCCGTAAACAGATTCCTGCCAACGAACATCTCACCATGCAGATAGCCTCACAGGTTTATGGCATTGAGACGGCAGCGAATGCATTGTGTTTCAGCGCGAAAGGACAACCGGTGTATATCACTCGAAGGTTTGATGTGAAACCCGACTTGACGAAGTATTCGATGGAGGATTTTGCATCGGTGCTTGGCAAAACCGAGCAGGGCGCCGACAGCAATTTCAAATATGACGGTCATTACGCCATGATTGCCGATGCCATTCGAACGATTGTGCCGGCATGGATGGTGGAAACGGAGCGTTTCTTTAAACTGGTGTTATTCAACTACCTGTACGCAAACGAGGATGCGCATCTGAAGAATTTCTCGCTCATCAATCACAATGGCGAGTATGCGCTCGCCCCCGCATACGACCTGTCGAACACCCGCCTCCATCTTGAAAGCGATGATTTGGGATTGAAAGGTGGCCTCGCCCCCGACATAGAGCCGAGCAACGCCCTGCTCCGAACAGGTCATTTATGCCGGACTGATTTCAAGCGATTTGGTCAACGCATCGGACTGCCTGCAAAAAGAGCCGAACGAGTTTTGGATCTTTTTATGGAGTTTCCACCCGTGGTTAAAGAACTTATCGCCCGCAGTTTCTTGAACGACAAGATGAAACGCAACTATTGGCGCATCATTAACCAACGGCGACAGTGGTTTGTGAGGGGCGAATAATCAAAGGGTATTCGCATCACATTTTTTTGTACTTTTGCACCCGAAAAGGTATAAATTCGATAATTGCAGCGTTTTTATACCCGAAAGCGTATAAAATTATGAAAATCATCATTCTCGGAACAGCATACCCCTATCGCGGCGGACTGTCGGCGTTCAACGAACGGCTCGCCTACGAATATCAGAACCAGGGTCATGAGGTTGAGATTTACACCTTCACCCACCAATATCCGAACTTCCTCTTCCCCGGGAAGACGCAATACAGCACCGAACCCGCGCCCGAAGGACTCAAGATTGTGCGGAAAGTCCACTCCTACAACCCGTTCAACTGGTTCAAGGTGGGACGCGAAATCGCCCGCAAGAAACCCGACCTGATGATCACCAAGTTCTGGCTGCCCTTCATGTCGCCCTGCTTCGGCACCATTGCACGCATCGTGCGCAAGAACAAACACACCCGGCTTGTCTCCATCCTCGATAATGTCATCCCTCACGAACACCGTCCCGGCGACAAGATGTTCGTCCGTTACTTCATCCGTCCCACCGACGGCTTCGTGGCCATGTCGAAGTCGGTGCTGGCCGACCTGCGACTCTTCACCCAAGACAAACCCGCCGTATTCAGTCCGCACCCGCTGTACGATCACTATGGAGAACGTTTGTCTCGCGAAGAGGCTCTCTCGTTGTTGAACCTCAGTCCCGACAACCGCTATGTGCTCTTTTTCGGGTTCATTCGCGGCTACAAGGGTCTGGATCTGTTGCTGGAAGCCTTTGCTGACAGCCGTCTGAAGGAGGACAATGTCAAACTGATTGTGGCGGGCGAGTTCTACGGCGACCCGGAACCTTACCTCAAGCAAATCAAAGACCTGCAAATAGAAGACAGGGTAGTGCTCTGCACCGATTTCATCCCCGACAGCGAGGTGAACCGTTATTTCAGTGCGGCCGACATCGTGGCACAACCCTACAAAACGGCCACCCAAAGCGGCGTGACGCAAATCGCTTTCCACTTCGAGAAACCGATGTTGGTCACCCATGTGGGCGGTCTTGCCGAAATCGTGCCTGACGGGAAAATCGGTTACGTGGTGGAACCCGATGCCAAGCAGATTGCCGATGCGTTGTGTCGTTTCTTCGAAAAAAACAAGCAGGAGGAGTTTGAACGGAATGTGGTGGAAGAGAAGAAAAAATACGCTTGGCCCACCTTCTCGGCGGCCATCGACAGCATTCTCGACATGTTAAAATAAATGCTATCTTTGCATAAAGATTTATATGCTGAGGAATCTTCGTATAAATCTGATATTAAAGAAGATAAAACAATAATTTGTAGATTCACGATATGATTATTCGCAGCAAAGTACCCTTGAGATTAGGTCTGGCCGGTGGCGGAACGGATGTTTCACCCTTTTCCGATATCTATGGCGGCGCTATCCTCAACGCCACGGTCAACATGTACGCCTATACCACCCTTGAGCCTTTGGACAACGGGCAGATTGTGTTCGAGAACCCGGCCAAGGAAGAGTTGGGAGAAACGCTTGCAGCTACGGAGAATATAACCCCCGAAGGCTACTTCATTCTTCACAAAGGCGTTTATAATCGCATTGTCAAACAGTTCACACACAAGCCGTTGTCTTTCAAGATGAGCACTTTTGTGGATGCACCTCCGGGATCAGGTTTGGGAACCTCTTCCACGTTGGTCGTTTCCATTTTGGGTGCCTTTGTGGAGTGGCTGAAACTGCCGTTGGGCGAATACGACATTGCAAAGCTGGCATACGAAATCGAGCGTATCGACCTGAAAATGGCAGGCGGCAAACAAGACCAATATGCAGCCACTTTCGGTGGATTCAACTATATGGAATTCATCGGCGACAACGTGATTGTCAATCCGTTGCGCATCCGCCAGCGTTATCTGGACGAGTTAGCGCACAACCTCGTGCTCTACCACACGGCCACCAGTCACGTCTCCGCGAAAATCATCGAGGAACAGCAGAAAAACGTCACTGCCAAAAAGCAGAAGTCGATTGACGCGATGTTAGCCCTGAAGGAGCAGGCTTTCCACATGAAAGAGGTTTTGCTGAAGGGTGATTTGGACGCCATCGGTCAGATTCTGGACGAGGGTTGGCAGCACAAGAAGCAGATGGCCGACAGCGTCTCCAACGATTTCATCGATGAGGTTTACGCAGCCGCCATCCAAGCAGGCGCCACCGGTGGCAAGATTTCCGGTGCGGGCGGCGGAGGTTTCATGTTCTTCTATTGTCCCTCCAATGCGCGCTACAAAGTCATCGATCGCCTCGCCGAATTTGGCGGACAGTCGAAACGTTATGAGTTTGTCACCGAAGGTTTGAAGACATGGACGATGAACGATGAGACGATGAGGCGATGAAAATCGATGAGACGATGAAAAACGATGAAGCGATGAAAAATAACTATAAAGAGGCCATCGTATTGGCAGGTGGGTTTGGTACCCGGCTGCAAGGCGTGGTAAAGGACGTCCCCAAGCCGATGGCACCTGTCAACGGGAAGCCTTTTCTGACGTATATCCTTGATTATCTGGTAGATTATGGATACACCAAAGTGATTCTATCCGTAGGCTATCTGCATGAAAAGATAGAAGAGTTTTTCGGTACGCAATACAAATCGCTGGAGATTGACTACGCCGTGGAGGTGGAACCCCTTGGCACCGGTGGCGGCATTCTTTTCGCCATGTCCAAATGCAAGACCGACAACGTGTTGGTCATCAATGGTGACACCATGTTCAAGGTGGATCTCACCGAATTCGAGCATTTTTATGCAGCAAAGAACTGCTTGCTGAGCATCGTGTTGCGCGAGGTGGACGATGTGGCTCGATACGGGAGTGTGACCATCGGCAACAACAACATGATCATCCTTTTCTCTGAAAAGGGAATCTCTGCAGGTCGCGGCTTCATCAACGGCGGTGTCTATATGATAAACCGTGCCCTTTTCGAAAAATATCCTCGACCCAAAAAGTTTTCCTTTGAGAAAGACTTGATGGAGAAACTTTACACGCAAGAACGGTTTTTTGCCATGCCTTCCGACGGCTATTTCATCGACATCGGCATCCCCGAAGACTACGCCCGTGCCCAAAACGAACTCTAACCCTTAACCCTTAACCCTTAAACTCATCATGAACCCCAGAATCCCCCAATCCATCGAACAATCCATCGCCGCGAAACAGGCGATTTTGAACAACCCCGAATTCCTCGGCCGCATCCAACAGGCAGCAGACATGATCACCGCTTCTCTGCGCAACGGCGGCAAAATCCATTTCTGTGGCAACGGCGGCAGCGCGGCAGACGCGCAACACCTTGCCGCGGAACTCTCCGGCCGTTTCTACTTCGACCGGCCACCGCTCAACGCCGAAGCCCTCCACTGCAACACCTCCTACCTTACCGCGGTGGGCAACGACTACGGCTACGACCTCATCTTCTCGCGCCTGCTGCGCGGCACTGCCAAAACCGGTGATGTCATCGTGGGCATCTCCACTTCCGGCAACTCCAAAAACATCCTCAACGCTTTTGAGGTGGCCAAAGAGATGGGAGTGAAAATCATCGCCTTGACCGGCGAGACCGGCGGTGCGATGAAAGACTATGCCGACACGCTGCTGAATGTGCCCTCCAAAGACACCCCGCGCATCCAGGAGAGCCACATCATGATCGGGCATATTATTTGCGAATTGGTGGAGACTGCGATGTTTGGGAAATAAATAGACTTGAGACTTAAGACTTAAGACCAGGGAATTTAGATTTGAAATTTGAAACTAATATGCGACGATTCCTATATATCATCCGAACCATCAACGTGATTAAGACCCTCTGGTTCAACTTCAAGGTGTTCCCCTTCGCGGTGGCGAAGAAACTGCCGGTGTGGCTCTACGGGAAGGTGACTTTCCGCAGTCTTACGGGGAAAATCGTCATCAATGGACCCATCACCTCCGGGATGATCAGAATCGGGAAAAACGACCATTATGTCGATACCGCCATCCAACAGTGCATCTGGAACGTGCGGGGAACGCTCATCTTCAACGGACCTGTCATCTTCGGTCACGGCTCCTACGTGGTGATTTCCGACAATGCGACGTTGGAGTTCGGCGAAAGGGAATCCTATTTCGGCACCAACCTTAAGATTTTCTGCTTTGACCGGATTGTCATCGGAAGCAACGTGCGCGCGGCATGGGACTGCCAGTTCATGGACACGACGTTCCATTACGTGCAGAATCTCAACAAGAACGGGGAAATCGGGCCCTTGACCAAGCCCATCATCCTCGGCGAGGACATCTGGGTCGGCAACCGCACCACTTTTACCAAAGGCGCAGTTGTCCCCGATAAAACCATAGTGGCATCCAACAGTTTGGTAAACAAGGATTTCTCCAATATCGAACCTCACAGTCTGCTGGCAGGGATGCCCGCCTCCGTGAAAGCGACAGGCATGAAACGTATTTTCGACTTGGACATCCAACGAGAGATGGACGAAAAGTACCATTATGTCCGCACACATTTATAAATAGTTAGTAGTTGGCGAGTGTAAAAGCCTACGTAAATTAAAATTATTTCCTTGAGCAGTCCCGAAGGGACAAGAGCTCGGTAGCCCTGGGAAAGGCCGCAGGCCGCAGCCCTGGGTCAAAATTCAAAGTCAATGTCTATAAGAAGCAACATATCAGCCGTTTATCACGCCATTCAGCTGGCAAGGAAGTATCCCGTTCCGGCGCGGATGAGGGTGATTCGAGACTATCTCTCCCTCTATCGTGCCAAGGGTTTGCGGCCAGAGGAGTATTACGAGTTCGAATTTGAGAAACGGAGCGAGGATTTCCGCCGCGATTTCCTGGGATTGGACGAGCAGCGGTATTATCTGGAACTGCTCAACCCGTTGAAGTATATGTCGCTGGCCCGCAACAAGTTTGTGGCGCACAAGATGCTGGAAAACACGGGGGTGCGGACTTCCGAACTGTACTGCCACTACCAACCCGAAGGCCGTTACACGGTTCATTCCGAATGTGCTGGCAATCTCGCCGGGGTGTTGCGTATCATGAAGGCCAAGGGGGTGCAATCCTGCGTCATCAAGACCACGGAGAGCTCGCACGGCGACAATGTCTGGGTGATCAAAAGTATCGACTATCAAGATGATGACGCAACGTTGACCCGCTTCGACGGACAACAGCTGGCTCTTTCGTCCGTTTTGGGCGACGAGGCGCTGGTTTTCGAGAGCGTGGTGCGGCAGACGGCCCAGTTCGCCGCTTTCAATGCCTCGTCCGTCAACACGGTGCGTTTCATGACCGCCCTCTATCCGGACGGCTCGGCGAAGGTGATCGCCACGTTCATCAAGGTCGGGCGGGCCGGCCGCTGCGTCGATAACGCGGGCGGCGGCGGGAACGTGGATGTCTGCGTGGATGTGGCCACCGGCGAGATCCGCCACGCCATCCAGTTCGGCGGCTGGCGCAACGTGAAAGACATCGACTGCCATCCCGACAGCGGGGCGCAGCTGAACGGGGTTCTCGTCGAGAACTGGGAGGCCGTGAAGGCGGAGGTTATCCGTTTCCAGCAGGCGTTCCCTTATTGCAAGGTGGCAGGCTGGGACATCGCCCTCACCGACGACGGCCCGGTGGTCATCGAGGTCAACGACTTCTGGGACCGCACCGGCCAGTTCTTCATCCGCAGGGGCTGGCGCGACGAAATCCGGGAATGCTACCTTGCTTGGAAGCAGACCGGCAAGGATTACTCCGTTGGTCCGCAACGTCTCCCGCTTGATGACAAAAAAATGGCGGCGAAGATCCGTCAGGATCCCCGCCGCGCAAAAGGCTGTTAGCTATCGTTTATTTTTCTGTTCCCGTTCCGAAGCCGCCCAGCGCCGTGTAGAGGTTGATGAGAGCCTGGATCATCTCATACCGGTTCTCCACCTGCGTGAGTTGTGCCGTCAGCAGCGACTCCTGCGCCGTGAGCACCTCCAAATAGGTGTTCGTGCCGTTCATCATCAGCTCGGAAGTCGCGTCGTAGGCATTTTGGAGAGACTGGACCTGCGTGTCGATGAAGGCGGCCTTTTGTCCGGCGGCCTGGCAGTCATGAAGATACTCATAGACTTCGCTGCCCGCGTCGAGCAGGGCCTGCTCGAACTCCAGTCTTGCCATTTCCTGGTCCAACTTCGCATTCTTGAGCCGGGCGTTCAGCTGGCCGCCGGCGAAAATGGGTTGCACCAGCGATGCCACCGCCTGTCCGATCATTTGCACGGGGTTCCCGGCCATGCCGAAGAGCCCGTTGATGGTGAGAGTGGGGTAGAAGGCCTGGCGGGCCTGCTGGGTGCCGTAGTAGGCGAGTTCCATGTTGCGCTCGGCCATGCGTACGTCGGGACGCGCGTCGAGCAGGCGCAGGGGCAAGCCCACATGCAGCTGTTCCGGCATCCGGAACGTGCCGAAGGGGGCGCGCTCGATGTGGTGCGGCGGCTCCGCCAGCAGATTGCAGAGGGCCGCCTCCGTGGTGAGGATGCTGTTGCGCAAGTCAACGATGTCCGCCTTCACCTGCGCCACGGAAGCCTCCATCCGATAGACGGCGGGGCTTTGGGTGACGCCGGCCTCGTACAGGGCGCGTGTCGATTCCAGCGACTCGCCCCACAAGGCGTCGGTCTGCTCGGCAATTTCCAGCTGGCGGTCGAGCATCACCAGCGTGTAATAGAGGCTGGCGACGTTGGCGGCCAAGCTGACCTGCACGGCCTGCTTGTAGTCCTCGGCGTAGGCGGTCTGGGATTTCGCCATCCGCACATTGGTGGTGGTCTGCCCGAAGATGCCCAATTGCCAGCTGGCCGTCACGGGCACCTGGAAGGTGAACGCGCCCGTCCCCTGGTGGGCGTAGGAAGCCTGCGGGGAGAGGGAGAGTGTGGGCGCAAAGCCCCATTTCGCGGCCTTGACGTTGTTCCGGGCCTGCTCGATGGAGAGCTGCGCGACGCGCAGGTCGGTGTTGTTGGCCAATGCGGTCTCGACGAGCCGCTGCAGCAGCGGGTCGGGGAATGCGGTGCGCCAGTCCGCGGCGCCTAAGGAGACGGTGTCCTGCGGGTTCACCACATCGCCCATCACGTCGCTGCGGACGGTGGTGTCGGACTGGTATTTCCGATATAGGTTGCAGCTGGTGAATAGCAGCGTTGCTGCTATTATCATGATATATACGCGTCTGTTTTTCATATTACTTTGTCTTTTGTCCTCCCACACTACGGCTAACGCCTTTTGTGGGGTTAATTGCACTTCTTGCACCTTGTTTCTTCGAGACTGCTTAAAGTGCATTTAATATATACTGATTACTATTCACTGATTACTGTTACCGGTTCAGCATTGTCTGTTTCCTCTTCCTTTTCACCAGGTGTCAGTTTCTCATGTACCTTCTGGAAGAAAATGTAGAATGCCGGTGTGACGAAAAGAATGGCGATGATACCCACGATCATACCTCCGATGACAGTGAGTGACAGCGATTTGTTGCCCACGGCACCGGCGCCACCTTCGATAGCCAACGGAATCATACCGATGACCATGGTGGAAACGGTCATCAAGATAGGACGCAGACGGTCTTTACAAGCACCGATGGCCGCGTCAAAAATCGACAGACCCTCCTCACGTTTCTGGATGGCGAACTCCGTGATCAGGATGGCGGTTTTGGCCACCAAGCCCATCAACATGATGACACCCGTCTGCACATAGACGTTCACACCCACGCCCATCAGCGTTTCCAGCGGACGGACGGTCAGGTAGGCCCCGAAAAGGCCAAACGGAATGGAGAAGAGGACGGCGAAGGGGATAAACAGGGAATTGTAGAGGCATGCCAAGATGAGGTAAACAATCAGTATGGCAATACCGTAGATGAGGATGGTTTCGTTGGAACCGGCGTTTTCAGCCTCCTCACGGGCCATACCGCCGTATTCGTAACCGTAATCGGTCGGGAAGACCTCGGCCATCACCTCTTGAACAGCGGTTCTCACATGGTCGGAGGTATAACCGGTGGCTGGCATGAGGCTCATATTGTAACTTGGGAACATGTTGAAGCGGCGCTCCTGTGAAGAGCCCAAACCCTCCGTCAGGGTGACAAACTCGGATGCAGGTGACATGCCGCCGCCCGTCTGAACGAAAATATTGTTGAGCGTGCTGGGTTCCATGCGGTAGGATTCGCCAGCCTCCAACAAAACCTGATACACTTTTCCATATTGGATATAGTTGCCTATGTAGTTGCCAGCAAGGTTGATGCCGATAGTATTCAAAACCGTTTTCGGAGAGACACCCTTGCGTTTGCAGGCTGTTGCATCAATATCCAGACGGTATTTGGGATAGTCTTGCGAGTAGGAGGATGATGCAAGGGCAACTTCCGGACGTTCCTGCAATTTTTTGGCGAATTGGGCACCCATATCCACGAATGACTGGTTGTCGCCGGTTCCCGAACGATCTTGCAGGTTAAGTTCCATCATGGAACCTGTACCGTAGCCGGGAATCTGCGGCATCTGGAACGGGGTGACGGTTGCTTGGGGCAAATGCTCTAGCGCCCAATAGTAAATTTGACCTTGAACGTCCGCGATACTGTAGAACGATCGTTCCTCCCAATTTTTCAACCTCACCATCAAAGTGCCGTAGTTCGTGCCCGCACCTCCGTTCATGATGGAATAGCCGGTAATGCCGCTCACGATCTCAACTTCGTCGATGGTGCGAATGAAATCTTCCAATTTCTTGACAGTCTGCTCGGTTTCGTTGAGGTAGGTGCCAGAAGCCATGCCGACATCCACCATCATGAAGCCCTGGTCCTCTTGCGGCACAAGGTCGCTTTGTGCGGTCGCCATCAACCAGATCATTCCACCGGTAAAGGCGACCAACAGAATCCATGCAAAGGCAGGCTTCTTTATGAACTTGGAGATACCGCTCAGATACTTCTTTTCGATGGCACCAAAAGCGGTGTTATATGCCACACGCACATAGTAACTCAGATTCTTTTTCTCGGCTTCCCCCTCTTGCTTCGGTTTGAACAACAGGGCGCAAAGGGCGGGGCAGATGGTCAGAGCCGACACGGCCGAAAGTGCCACGGACGCAGCCATAATGATACCGAACTGTTTGAAGAACGTTCCTGAAGTACCTGACATGAAGGTCACGGGGATGAACACCGCCATGAAAACCAATGCGGTGGAGATACAGGCAGCGGTCACATCGCTCAAAGCATCGTTAACGGCAGACGTTGTACTCTTGTAGCCCGACTCCAGCTTGGCCATAACGGCCTCCACCACCACAATGGCATCATCGACCACCGTACCAATGGCCAATACCAAAGCAAAGAGCGTCAACAAGTTGAGAGAGAATCCCACCACCTTGGCAACGGCGAAGGTGCCCACCAAAGAGATGATAATGGAGACGGAAGGCACGATGGTGGCCTTGAAGTCTTGCAGGAAGAGATAGACCACCAAAATCACCAAGATGATGGCGATAATCAGGGTCTCGATCACACTGTGCATGGAGGCGAACAGGAAGTCGTCGGAAGTCTCCAACTGCTTGAACTCCAGACCTGCGGGCAGACTCTTGGAAAGGTTGTCAAGCACTTTGTTGATTTCGGCGTTGACCTGCGTGGCGTTGGCGCCGGGGGCCTGGTTGATCAGGAACAGCACACCGGGATGCCCGTCAACATCGGAACGGTAATCGTACGATTTGGTACCCAGTTCCACATCCGCCACGTCAGACAAGTGCAACACATTGCCGTCTTGGGTGGCGCGTATCACGATATTCTCGAACTCGCTCATGTCGTTGAGCAGTCCGTTGAACTCAATGTCAATCTTGTTGACAGCGCTTTCAAAACTGCCGATAGGGGCGACCAAGTTCTGCTCGTTGATAGCCGCAACGATTTCTTCAGGGGTAATGCCATAAGTGCCCATTATATCAGGTTTGAGCCAAATACGCACACCGTACTTGTCGCCGAGCAGCTGGGTACGACCCACGCCAGTAACACGGCTGATGGCGGGTAGTACGTTGATGTCCAAATAGTTAGTAATGAACTTTTGGTCAAAACGATCATCTGTGCTTTCCAAACTGAGAATCTGCAAAATGGCGTTCACACTCTTGGTCACTGTGACACCTTGGGTGGTCACCTCCGAGGGCAGAAGTCCCAATGCGCTGTTCACGCGGTTTTGCACATTGGTAGTAGCCTGGTCAGCATCGGTGCCCTGCTTGAAATAGACGTAGATTTCAGCAGAACCGTTGGAGTTGGCGGTGGAGGTCATATACAACATGTCTTCCACGCCGTTTACCTGCTCCTCAATGGGCAGGATGACCGATTTCTGCACTGCATTGGCATCTGCTCCGCTGTAGTAGGCCGAGATGATGACTTGCGGAGGGGCGATGTCAGGGTATTGCTCAATAGGCAACGTGAAAATACTCAACGTACCGACCAGCAAGAGGACGACACCGATGGCGAGCGCCGCCACCCAATGCTTTACGAAAAATTTGGTTTTCTTGACTTTCTCTTCCATAGCTATCTGATTTTCATGCCATTAGATAGTTTACGAGCACCGTTGACGACCACTTCGTCCCCCACTTTCAAACCATCTTCTATATAATATTCAGTACCATCGTTTGACGGGATAACATGGCAGATAATGCCCTCTACCGTGCCGTCCGATTTGACACGGTAAAACATCATCTGGTCCTGCAGGCGCACGGCGGCGGTCTGCGGCACGCACAGCACGCTGTCGGACGAGATGGGGATCACCAAGGTGGCCGACATTCCCGAGCGAATCTCGCCATTGGGGTTGGGGAAGGAACCCGTGCATGTCACCGTACCCGTGCTCTTTTGCACGATAGCGTCCATTTTCGTCATTTTACCATCCATAGGATAAGTGCTGCCGTCCTTAAGCTGCAACTTCAACGCTGGCATGGCATCGCCGATGAACTGTCCTTTCGGACCTTCCATACCTCTGCTTGTCACCTTCAGCTTGAACTGCTTGATGAGTTCGAGAAGCTGGCTTTCCGTGAAGGAGAATTTGGCATCCATGTCGCTGTTGTCGCTGACTTGGCAAAGATAGTTGCCGCGGTTGGCCAAATCGCCCACGTCAAAACCATTGCCGTCAACAACGCCGGTGAGCGGTGAGGTCACGGTGCAATAGCCAAGGTTGGTACGGGCGATGTTGAGCTGAGCCTCCGCTTGCAGGACGGACGCCTTGGCTGAATTGTAGGAATTGAGGCTGGTCTTGAGCACATAGTCGCTGATCACTTTCTTGTTGTACAGCTCCTTGTTCGACTCGTACTGCAACTTGGTGGTCTCCATCTGCGCTTTGGCTGCGCTGAGGTTGGCCTCCGCTGATTGCACGTTCAATCTGTATTCAGTCGGGTCGATGATGTAAAGGGTCTGTCCTTTGGTGACTTTGGTGCCGTTGATGAAATTCTTGACTTTGACGATGCCCTCCACCTGAGGATACACCTTCACCTCACTGGTACCTTCCAATGTGGCAGGAAAGGTCATGTTGTAGGTACGAGACTCCAATTTAAGCACTTTGGTCTCGAACTTGGCTTGCGGCGTTTCGGCATTTTTGCCTTTGCCGCATGACATGCAAAATCCTGCAATAATCATTATTGCAAAACAAATGATTAAATGTGTTTTTTTCATATTATATGATTTTAATACAACTCGATTTTATGATTTTTTTTGCACTTCTTGCTCACAAAGGTTAATAGATGAACGGGAAGACCCGTTTCAATTTCTTTTGCTTCATAATCTCGCCGAATTCCGACTGATAGCGCTTGTACAAAGCGTGGGCGCGGGGCACCAAGTTGGCAAACGTCCAGATGAAGAACACCAGACCGGAGAACGACCAGGTGAGGATGGCAAACCCCAACCATTCCGTCAATTCGCCGAAGTAGTTGGCGCTTGTGACATACTCGAACATGAAGCCTTCCGGAAGATAATGGTTCGTGTCGTCGTCGCTTTTGCGCAGATGGCGGATGATGTAGTCCGAACGCAAATTGGTGTAGAAGCCGAAGAGAAAGATGATCAAGCCGATGATGAACTGCGGCGATGAAAGCCAGGCTGTGTCGGCGTATGAAAGTCCAAATGCGTGATAATCGACCTTGAAGGATTCGAAGAAAATCCAGTATCCCTGCATCATCGCATTCAAAATATTAAAAGCGATGCCAGAGAACATAATGCCCAGCGGCATGGTGCTCTTCTTGCCCTTCATCAACCACGGGAAAATGATGGCCCGTTGGAAGTAGTGGGTTTCGAAAATCAGCAGGAAGACCAACGGCACGATGTCGAAACGGTGCGGTGAGAGCAGCCAGATGACGAGCATGGACAAAAAGATGGGGAACTCCATCAGGAACCACGCCACTTTGTTGTTGATGCTTTTGCCCCATTTGGCGCTTCTGAGCATTCCGTAACCGGCATCCACGAAATAGAGGGAGACGAAGACCGCCATGGCGATGGCAATCATCACCCAAAGGTAGATATTAAAGGCGGATAAGCATAAGCCGAGAACCATAATGCGCTGACTTATTGTATGATAATGGTCATGGGCATGCGTGCTTGCACACCTTCGCGCTCCAGCACTTGTTGCAGATCGTTGAACATGGGATAGAAATAGCCCATCTTCTGACGGACCGCCTCTTCGATCGCATCGTCCTTCATGCTGAAAACCATCTCGAACCAATCTTTTTGTTTCGGATAATAGCAGACGTCGTAGTTGTCGAGTTGCGCCAGTTCAGCGGCTTTGGCGATAGCGTCGTTGATGTTGCCGAGCTTGTCAACCAAGCCGAGCCGCAGAGCGTCGCTGCCGGCCCACACGCGGCCCTGTCCGATGCTGTCCACGAAGGCCACGTCCAAGTGGCGACCGTCGGCCACGCGTTTCGTGAAGGTGCTGTAAATCTGCTCGATAGAAGCTTGCATACGCTCGCTTTCCAAAGCATCCAGCGGACGCATGAGACTGCCCTGGTCGGAGTGTGCGTTGGTACCGACCTGGTCCACCGTGATGCCGATCTTGTTCTTCAGGAAGTTCTGCACAGAGGGAATCATGCCGAACACACCTATGGAGCCGGTGATGGTGTTGGGCTCTGCGAAGATGTAGTCGGAATTGCAGGAGATGTAGTAACCGCCGGAAGCAGCATAGTCACCCATGGAGACCACCACTTTCTTGCCGGCATTCTTGGCGTTCTCGATCTCGTGCCATATGTTTTCGGAAGCTAATGCGCTGCCGCCAGGGGAATTGACGCGCAACACAATGGCTTTCACGTTGTTGTCCTTGTAAACTTTGCGGAACTCCTTGATGAAGGTCTCGGAGTAGATGCCTCGGTTGCTGTCGCCTTTGCCGTCGGAAATCTCGCCGTAAGCGTACATCACCGCCACCTTCATGCCACTGTTGTTCTCCTTGTCGGCAACACTCTTGGCATATTGGCTGACTGTGATGTAGTTGATTTTGTCGTTATCGCCGAGGTTCATTTTCGATTTCATCATCTTCTCCACCTCGTCCGAATAAGCCAATTTGTCCACTAATTTCAGCTTCAAGGCCTCTTGGGGAGAGGAGCAAAGCATGCTGTCGGCGATGTTGTTCAGCTGATCCACAGAGATTTTGCGCGCTTTGGAGACATCCTGCAAATAGACGGTCCACAAAGAGTTGGCCAGGGTGGAGAGCTGCTCGCGGTTGGCATCGCTCATTTTGTCCAAGAAGTAAGGTTCCACCGCGCTCTTGAATTGCCCGTGACGGAAAATCTGCACCTCCACGTCCATTTTGTCGAGGAGGTTTTTATAGAACATCAGCTGGAAAGCATAACCCTTGATGGAGAGGTCGCCCGTGGGGTTCAGCAGTATCTTGTCGGCAACGGTGGCCATGTAGTAGCCGTTTTGGGTATAGATATCGTTGTAGGCGTAGATGAACTTGCCGCTTTTCTTGAACTCCATCAGCGCATCTCGAATGGCTTTCACGGTAGCGGGAGAACCTCCCACTGTGCTGGATTTCAGGTAGATACCTTCAATCTTTGAATCGGAGGCGGCGGCTTTGATGGCCTTCAGGATATTGTCGAGGCCGAGGCTTTGGTCTGCATAATTCCCGAAGTTGAACGGGATTTCCACCGCCCGTTCCGAGATGTTAGACGAAAGATCCAGCATTAGTACGCTGTTCTCCTTGACATTCACCGTGGATGACATCGAGGAGGCGGATTTCTGCAATGTGGCCACCATCGCGAACATCATCAGGATGCCCATAATGCACGTGATCATGGAGGCGAGCACGAAACCCACCATAGAACCTAACACCACGCGCCAAAATTTACGCGATCTGGTTTCCGGCTGATAATTTTTTTCTTCTTGTTCCATTTTGATATTAACTGATTTTCCTGTCTAAACCTCTAAGCACGCAAGCCTACTTTATAAACACCATATTCAAACCCCAAAAGGCATTGCGGCGCAAAAATGCATTTTTTCTCCATACCTTCTGCTCTTTTTCCACATTTTTTTGCAGATTGTTGTCATTGAAGCAACAGGAGGGCAGAAAACGGATGTATTGCAGACTCTCTTCTTCCATTCTGAAACCAGCCTTGTCGAAGTGTTTGCGCCACAGTTTCTCGGGACGGATGTTCTCGTTGCCCATCAATATCTCCTTCCGGAGAACGTCGTCGTAAACGGAAATCACCCTTTTGGTGCCGCGTTGGGCGAAAAGCATGGCGCTCTTGATCAAACAACCGCCGTTTTCCTCTATCAGTACCAATCTTCCATTGGGTTTCAGGACTTTGTAAAAAATGGCCAAAGCATCGTCCAACGGTTCAATGTGGTGTAGAGTATCTTGCAAAATGATGTAATCGTAACTGTTCTCCTCAATGCTCTGGTCAAAAAGGTTGGCGTACTCGCAGGTGAAGAGGGAGGTGTCGCCAAATTGATTCCAGTATCGGCGGCGCATGTCCCACTGCTCGGGGTAATACTCCAGTGTGGTGCCGTAAACGGGTTGCCCCTTCAGGGCGAAATAGAAGCCGGTTGTGCCGTAACCGCAGCCGCAGTCCCAAATCCTGGGATGCTTGCTGAGGTCAACATGGCGGTCGAGATAGTCCAGACGTTGCAGAAAATAGGCCTTGCGGAACTGTTGCCGTGCAGCGGAGCCGTCCGTCAGCTTGTAGTACGGATAGAGCCCCCTGTTCTGGCGCAATTCCTCGCAAAGATGCTCGAAAAAGACCTCTTTCTGCATAAATTAGTTGTCGGTATTGCGTTTTTCGGCGCGTTTGCGCTCGGTTTCGTCCAAAATGATTTTGCGCACACGCAAGCTCTGCGGCGTGATTTCCAAGTATTCGTCCTTCGCGATGAACTCCATGTACTGCTCCAATGAATACTTGATGGCCGGGGCCAGCACCAACTTCTCGTCGGAACCGGCGGCACGCATGTTGGAGAGCTTCTTGGATTTGCAGACGTTGATCACCAAATCCCCTTGGCGGATGTGCTCGCCGATGATCTGGCCGGCATAGACCTGGTCGTTCGGTTCGATGAAGAAACGGCCGCGGTCCTGCAGCTTGTTCAAGGAGTAAGCGTATGCCTGTCCCGTCTCCATCGCGATGAGCGAACCGGCGTGGCGACCCGCAATCTCGCCCTTCCATGGCTGGAATTCCACGAACCGGTGCGAAATGATGGCCTCGCCCTCCGTCGCCGTCAGCAGCTGGTTGGTTAATCCGATGAGACCGCGGGACGGAATCGTGAAGTTGAGGTGGACGCGGTCGTTCACGGTGTCCATGGACATCAGTTCACCCTTTCTTCTGGATACGTAGTCGATGACGCGGCTTGACATCTCTTCGGGAACCAAGACGGTGAGTTGCTCGACGGGTTCGCACTTCTGACCGTCAATCTCTTTGATAATCACCTGGGGCTGACCTACTTGCATCTCGTAACCCTCGCGACGCATCGTCTCGATGAGGATGGAGAGGTGCAAAATGCCGCGTCCGAAGACATTCAGACGGTCGGGGGAGTCGGTCTCCTCGATTCGCATGGCCAGGTTTTTCTCCAATTCGGCAAAAAGGCGGTCGCGCAAGTGTCTGGAAGTGACGTATTTGCCCTCTTTTCCGAAGAACGGGGAGTTGTTGATGGTGAACAGCATGCTCATGGTCGGTTCATCCACCTTGATGGGCGGCAGCTGCTCAGGATTCTCGAAATCGGCTACCGTATCGCCGATTTCGAAATCGTCCAAGCCGAGCAGAGCGCAGATTTCGCCAGCCTCCACCGGCTCTTTGAATTTCTCCTTGCCAAGTCCTTCAAACACATAAAGTTCCTTGATTTTGGAAGTCTGTACAGTGCCGTCGCGCTTCACCAACGAAACGTTCTGGCCCCATTGGATGGTGCCGCGTTTCACACGCCCCACGGCGATACGGCCCACGTATGAGGAATAGTCGAGGGAGGAAATCATCATCTGCAGGTTGCCGGGCTCCACTTTCGGGGCGGGGATGTGCTCGATGATGGTGTCCAACAGGTAGGAGATGTCGGAGGTCGGATTCTGCCAGTCGGGACCCATCCAGCCGTTCTTGGCGGAACCGTAAACGGTGGGGAAGTCTAACTGGTCGTCGCTGGCACCGAGGTTGAACATCAGTTCGAAGACGGCCTCTTGCGCGAGGTCGGGGTGACAGTTCGGCTTGTCCACCTTGTTGATGACTACGATGGGCTTAAGTCCCAGTTCGATAGCCTTTTGCGTCACGAAGCGGGTCTGCGGCATCGGACCCTCGAAGGCGTCCACCACGAGGAGCACGCCGTCGGCCATGTTGAGCACACGCTCCACCTCGCCGCCGAAGTCGCTGTGACCGGGAGTGTCGATCACATTGATTTTCACTCCTTTATATCTAACGGAAACATTTTTGGACAAAATCGTAATCCCGCGTTCCCTTTCCAAATCGTTGTTATCCAGCACCAAATCCTGCACCTGTTGATTCTCACGAAAGAGATGTGATTGGTATAAAATTCTGTCTACGAGCGTGGTTTTACCGTGGTCAACGTGCGCAATGATGGCGATGTTTCTGATATTCTGCATTTTACGTATTTTTAATTAAAGCTTGCAAAGATACACTTTTTTTGTAGTGATGAACTATGGCTTGCCGCTACAAAAAAAAATGAACCTTTATGGTTTGTTTTGAAATTATTGTACCTTTGCTAAATTAAATCGCGAGTATAAAAATAATATGTTATGAATATAAAATCTACGCTTTCAATTTTTTCTATTGTGCTGTTTTTCAATGTTTTGCTATTTGCTCAAACCGAAAATCAGTATAGCAAGTTCGATCCCGTTTCATTGAAGGAAAATGCCAAATATGTGCGGAATTTTGCGCCGAACAACTACGACGAGAAGGTCCTGTACCAGTGTTTCACCGACATGGTGGACCTGGCGCGTGCCGAATTCCGCTATGTCCCTAAGCTGAAACACGATGTCAGTCTGGACTCGACAGCACAGTTCCAAGCTGATTTCCAGGCGTCCAAGGATGAAAAGACCCTGGATAACAACGCGCCCTATAAAACCACCTATTTCCGCTTGCGCAAGTACGGATTGTCGGGCAACGGCGACGAACTGGTGGCCAAAGCGAAGGCCTACATGGGAGAGACCGAGTACTCCTACTACGACCTCTGTCTCTCATTGGTGCAATCTATCCTCAAAAATGTCAAAACCGCCGATGTGATGCTCAACGAACAGTACACCTACATGGGCTTCGGCTACAACACCGACGTGGCCATGAAGAGCCTCTACGTCTCCCTCGTGCTGACCAACGACCGTGCATTCAACCACTACAAGGCCGGTTTCAACGAAAAGGATGTCCCCTACACCAAGGGACAGGCGGGCCTGAAGGGCTATGACGAAAAAATCTGCAAGAAATGTGCCGCCGAACCTGCTTTGGAAGCGTTGTCAGAGTATGTCTCCGTGAACAAAAACGGCGAAATCTACCTCACTTGCGACAATTACAAAGAGTTGAAACGCCTCATCGGCAAGGAGGGCGACGCTATCGCCATCGACCTCGTGCAGGAGGGCCAGTATGAGTGCGACAACCACCAAGTCGATTACGACCTCTATCACCGCGGTGTGGTCACCAAGCCCATCACTTTCGAAAAGATGATGTCCGTCAATGAAAATGCCAACCTCAAATCCGGCAAACTGATTGCCAAGTTAGGCGACCTTCCCGACAATGTGGACGACAGTAAAGGTTTGGATGTCATTGTTTTGGTGCTGAAAGAAGGCAACCGCGTCTGCCGCTCCGTTTTGGCCAAGCACATTGAAAGCAAAGGCGCCGACTACACCGAGAAGATCAATTTCGTGAAGGACGAGACCGGGGTCAAGAGTGCCGGCGAATGGGTGATTTCCCCTGAAGACGGCAAAGTGAGCGTCTCATTCCCGTATGACGCCAAAAAGACCGACTACACTGCCGCTGGTTTCAATCTGGACAAGAAAGATCCTGATTGTCCGCAATACAAGGTCAACAGCGTGGAGTTGATTTCCCACATCTCTCCCGATTATTATCAGGATGCGGCTTACAAAACCATTCAGGAGAAACGTGTCGCCGCTATCAAGAAAGATCTGCAACGCTACTTCCCCGGTATGGAAATCAAGGTGGTTTATGACTATTGCTGGGATCAGTTCAAAGAAAAAATCACCCAACATGAGGAGTATTACGATTTGAGTTTCAAGACGTTGGAAGAGGCCGCCAAGGAGTTGCGCCTCTACAACCGTTATGCGGCCAAGGTGTTGGATTCAGGCTACCTGGCTCCGCTGCGCACTATGGAACTCCGTCAGAATGTGACCTATTACGCCGATTCCCCGACCAGTGAAGAGGCTTTCGCTCTCTGGAAATTCAACAACGCTGTCACCAGCCCCAAGAATCTCGGTTTCGCCATGTCGGTGGAGAACTATATCATCAAGCAGGTGGAAAACGGCAAATTCTCCTCCCTTTCTCTTGAAAAGATGAACATCCCGTTCAAGAAAGAGTACCAAACCCTGCTGAACAACAAGCTCTACGCGCAGTATTACAAGAGCTCCAAACTGACGCCCGCGATTGCCGAGCAGATGACAAAAATCTACGACCTCAACCCGAACAACCAGCTGTTGCTCTATAATACGACGTTGAGCGATGTGCTGGCCGCTACGATCAGCTCCCCAGCGGACATCCTCAAGACCCAGGCCGCCATCGACCGACTCTACACCATTCCCGCTATTCCGAAGGACCGCGTGAACAGCCTCAATTTGGAGTATCAATTCAAAATCATCAACTACTTGGACACGCTGCCTGCAAGTACGGAAAATACCGCTTTGTTGAATACCACCTATCAGAAAATCAAAGAGATACGTAACGAAAAGATGGACAGCTGGAAGAACGCATTCAAGCTGGCCTCCTACTTTAACAAACGTTACGATTACATGTATTCCTTGTCATTGATGACCCCGTTCCTGGATGACCCGACCATTTCTGAGGACTTCATCTTCTCCTATGTGTCGTTGGCTGCCCACCGCGAGGAAACCTACCTCAGCGGACTTTTCACCAAAGCGGTGAAGTTGGCGGCGGAGAAGAACCCGACACGGCTTTGCGGTCTGGTGGACAAATTGCCGACTTGCATTTTGGAGAACGAAGAGGCGAAAAAGGTAATCTGCAAAGCGTGCAATAGGTAGGCAACAGGCAACAGGCAACAGGCAATAGTAAAAAATTTTCCTTGAGCAGCCCCGATAGGGGCAAGAGCTCGGTAGCTCAGGGTAAGGCATCAGCATCAGCCCTGGGTTTATGAATAGCAAAAATGAGTGAAATAGTAAAGAATCCAGAGGAAAAAGACGAATTATACGAACATTTTAGGTTCGAGGTGACGGCGGGGACCGAGATGCTCCGCATCGACAAATACCTGTTCAATCTGATAGCCAACACCTCGCGCAACAAAGTGCAGCAGGCGGCGAAGGCGGATTGCATTTTGGTGAACGGCAAACCCGTGAAGCAGAACTACAAGGTGCGCCCCGGCGACACCATTTCCGTGCTGATGCCCAATCCGCCCAACGATACCGAAATTCTGCCCGAGAACATTCCTTTAAATATAATATATGAAGACGACGACCTGCTGATTGTCAACAAGGAGGCAGGCATGGTGGTGCACCCCGCCTACGGCAATTACACGGGAACGCTCGTTAATGCGCTTTACTATTACCTGAAAGACCAGAAGTTAGAGGACGGCTCCCCGATGAAACCGTTGTTGGTGCACCGCATCGACAAGAACACTTCCGGGCTGCTGGCTGTCACCAAGAACGAACTGGCCCAGATGCGGCTGGCGAAGACCTTCTTCGACCACGACCTGGAACGCCGCTACTGGGCGTTGGTGTGGGGTGACATGGAAGAAGATTCCGGCACGATTGTCGGCAATGTGGGGCGAAACCCGAAAGACCGTATGGTGATGACCGTCTTTCCAGAAGGCAGCGACCAAGGCAAACACGCTGTCACGCATTGGCGTGTAGTGGAACGTTTCGGATATGTCACGCTCATCGAGTGCCAATTGGAGACGGGCCGCACTCACCAGATCCGCGTGCATCTGCAGCACATCGGGCATCCGCTCTTCAACGACGAAGCGTATGGCGGAAACCGCATCCTCAAAGGCACCACCTTCACGAAATACCAGCAATTCATCCGCAACTGCTTCGCGCTGATGCCGCGTCAGGCATTGCACGCCAAGTCGTTGGGCTTCAAGCACCCTGTCACAGGCAAAACGATACAGTTCGAATCGGAACTGCCCGATGACTTCGCCGCTGTTTTGGAGAAATGGCGGAACTATGGGAAGCAGAACTTCGAGCGTTAAGTACTGTTAAAAAGCGGTTTGGATTAAGCGGGAAAGATGCCGAAGAAAGCCGATCCGCTGCCCGACATGGAGACATAAAGGGCCCCTTCTTGGTATAGGTCTTCCTTGATTTGTTGTAATTCCGGGATCTTTACAAACAAAGATTCTTCAAAGTCGTTGACCACTACTCCTTTCCACTGTGCGACATCATGTTGCAGCACGTCGGGGAGGTAAACCTCTGTTTCGTGCGGTGTCACCCCAGCGTATGCCTCCTTGGTGGAGATGTGGATGTCGGGTTTAACGATTTTTAACCGATATTGGGACAAGTCCAAACCGATGGGGGTTATCACTTCACCCCGACCGGTGGCATATACCGGCTTGTTCATGAGGAAGAAGGGCACATCGCTGCCCAACTGCAAAGCATATTCCACCATTTTCTCTTTGGAGACAGGCAGTTGAAAGATATCGCAGAGCATTTTGAGGGTGAAGGCGGCATCGGCGGAACCGCCGCCCAATCCTGCACCGGACGGAATGCCTTTGGTGAGGAAAATCTCCACGTTGGAGATGCCAAAGTCATTTTGAAGCAGGCGGAAAGCTTTGATGCAAAGATTGTCACACGGGTTTCCCAGATTCTCCTTGCTCTCCATCTTGAACAGAATCTCCGCGTTGGCGGGAGAAATACGCAGGGTGTCTGTGAAGAAATCTGTTGGATAAAAAACCGTCTGCAAATCGTGGTAGCCATCGTTACGCTTGCGTACGATTTGCAAACCGATGTTGATTTTGGCATTGACTTTTGCCTCAACGGGCTCAAAATCTCTCCTCATATCTTAATGTTGTCAAAATTTTTGCCGAAAACGCTGGCGGTTTTCGAAATAGTAATGAAGGCATCGGGATCAATATCCTTGATAATGCGCGTAATGGCGCTCTTGTCGGTTCTGTGCGCCACAATCAGTAACACATCCTTCTCTTGATGCTTGTAAGAGCCATACCCCTTCAGGAATGTGGCCCCGCGGTGCAGTGTAGAACCAATCTTTTGGGCAATCTCCTCGTTTTTCATGGAGAAGACCATGAACTGATAGGTTTGCCGATAACCATCTATCACTAAGTCGGATACGATAATGGAGACGAGCAACACCACAAAGCTATAGACCAGTTTTTGTACATCGTGGATCACGAAATAAGAGCTGCCCACGATGAGGATGTTGCAAGCCAGGCTGATGCGGCCGTATGAGATGTTGCGGTATTTGCCGATCATCAGTGCGATGATGTCGATGCCGCCGGTGTTGCCGCCCCAGTTGATGGCCATGCCGATGCCGAAGGCCGCAATCGCCGACCCGATGATGACACTCATGAACATGTCATCGACGATGGGACGAGGGAATAGCGGTTGCCATACGGAGAAGAAGCCGCTCATCACCACAGTGCAAATCAGCGAGTTAACGCAGAATTTCGTGCCCAGCACCCGCCAGGCAACGGCAATGAGCACGGCGTTAAGCACAAACGTGGTGACCCCGATGGGAATCTTTCCCGTGGCGAAATAGAGGATGGAGGCCGCACCTGCCACGCCACCACCCGACACTTCGTAAGGAATCAGGAACGCCGACCACCCAAAAGTGAACAGACTGAGTCCGAGGAAGATAAAAAAGTAATTTTTCACCTCTTGCAACACTTTTTTGGTGGTCAGCTTATTGTCCATAATGTTTTATTCTTCGTATTTGTTGTTGGAAATCAATTCATTGAGCCAATTCTTGAACAGGGCGATGTAGGCCCCGTTGAAGATATGCTTGAACATATAGCGGTCTTCGCCGTAATCCTGTTGAATCTCCTCAGGATGCACCAAAGGCATGATGGGGTAGGCATTGCGTTTCAGATGACGGATTTTGCGTTCCGCACGTTTGCGGAAGCCCATGTTGGTCACCAAGTTAAGGTACGGGGTGATGCACAAACCCTCATGCGCCCAGATGTGGAAGTTGTACTGGGAGGCCCAGTGGGTCGCCTTGTATTTCTTGAGGCTGTTGAACCGGTTGATCCAGTAGAGTTTCTGTCTGTTTTTCTTCATGTAGGGCTCAATCATCTTCTCGAAATCCTCTTTGGTGTATTGATCCATGGAGAGCGAGAAGTCGGACCAGCGGTTTTTCCATGTGGCGAAACCCCACGTGGAGGCGTACGCGGAGAAGAAATAGGAGGACTCGCCCTTTTTCATGCGCTTTTTGTATCTTTTCCGGCTTCGATGGCGCCAGTAGAAGCCGCCAATACTGAAGATTTTCTTGTTGTTGCGGTATCTTTCGAGCAGCTGTTCGCAGTAGGGGAAGAAGTCATACCCAGGAACCGTGTCGTCGAAGAGGATAATCCCCTCTTCCTCGTGCTCGAAAAACCATTTCATGGCTGTAGCAACCATCTGGGTCTTGCCCAGATGGTTGTCCTGCCATAATTTATGCACCTGGCACGGCCACTCGGGCTGGATGACGGCGCGGGCCTGATAGACGCGCATCCGGTCCAGCATGGAATCCGGCTTCGCTGCATCGCCCGCCACATACAACTCGGTGGGTTGCACCGTGCGCAAAACTTGAAATACGTCGTGCGTTTCCTCTACTCTATTGTATAAGATGAGCAGAACAGGAACTTTGAACATATTCTTGAGAGTTCGTGAATACTAAGCTAATTCGTGGATGACAAGGCCTGAACGGAGCTTCGGCTCGAACCAAGTGGTCTTGGGAGGCATGATGTTGCCTGTGTCGGCGATGTCGATGATCTGCTGCATGGAAACGGGATACAAAGCGAAAGCCACTTTCATCTCACCGCTGTCAACGCGACGTTTCAGTTCTCCCAGACCGCGGATGCCGCCCACGAAGTCAATGCGCTTGTCGGTGCGGAGGTCCTTGATACCTAAGATCTTGTCCAAGACATGGTCGCTGAGGATCTTCACATCCAGCACGCCGATGGGATCGTTGTCGTCATATTTGCCGGGCTTTGCGGTCATCTTGTACCATTTGCCGTCCAGATACATGCTGAACTCGTGCAGTTTGGCCGGTTTGTAGATGTCGGCGCCCATCTCTTCCACGGTGTATGCCTCGTTCAACGCGTTGAGGAACTGCTCCTTGCTGAGACCGTTGAGGTCTTTCACCACGCGGTTGTAGTCGATGACGTTGAGCTGGTTGTCCGGGAAAATCACGGTCATGAAGTAGTTGTACTCCTCCTTGCCGGTGTGGTTCGGGTTGTGCTCTTTCTTCTCCTGGCCCACGAGAGCGGCGGCGGCGCTGCGGTGGTGACCGTCGGCGATGTACATGGCGGGAACCTGCTTGTCGAAAATCTCCACCAGTTCGTCGATGAGTTTGCGGTCGTCAATCACCCAGAAACGGTGACCGAAGCCGTCTTCCTTGGCCACGAAGTCGTAAACCGGGGCGTTGGCAGTCACGGAAGCCACGATCTCGTCGATG
>JAEEIG010000110.1 GCA_016281255.1 Bacteroidales bacterium | reverse complement strand
GTGGGGTCGGCAATGGCGCCGGTTTGATGGCTGACTGCGCCAAACTGCTGGTAGAAACGGCAGAAATCGCTCCACCAGTTGGCTTTTTGGGCCTTGACGCGGTCCAATTCCTCGAGGGTGATGCCAAACTGCTGCGCCACGGCCTCAAGCATGGTGCGACCATAGACTTTAATTCCAAGTTTTTCTCCTAATAAACGGGCGATTTCGCCGCCGCCCGTGCCGCATTCGCGGTTGATGGTGATGATAGTGTTGTCATTCATAGTGTGAAACAATTTAACGGTGTTTGTTGTACGACATGGATGGGGGCAGCCGCGTCCGAAACCACGCTTTGTCGCCATTTTCCATCTGCAAAGATACTATAAAATTGAAATCGTGCAAATGCTTTTTTCGGGAAATTGATTTTCTTGATACAAGGTATTGAAAAGCAATGCGTTAAGATAGTTAAGGAAGGTCGGGGAACGGGTATGAACGGTTTCCTTATGCCTTGAGGATGCTGTTTCGCTTCCGGGTTCTCCCCCATAAAGGGCACGTTCGATTCAATAGCCAATCAATCTGTCAACCTGCCGCAGGAGAGGCCTTCCGGTACAGTAATTCTCGAAATCCTCCAGAAAGAGATCTACAATTCTGTCGACAGTGTGTGGGAGGGAAGTGTCTCCGGCAACGTGGGGAGTAATGACGGCTCTTGGACTGTCCCAGAGCACGCTTTCTGCGGGGAGAGGCTCTTTTTCAAATACATCCAGCCCCGCATAGAGGCGTCCGTTTTGCAGTTCTTCTTCCAACGCTTCCTGATCAACCACGGTTCCCCTGCCACATTGATGATAACGGCGTGATCGGGCGGTACTCACCTCGCTGTAGTGGAACACATGATGGTCGGCACTCACCAGGCCGTATTTCTTCTTCAAATCCAGCAGATCCTCAATTTGTCCGGCATACACCAAACGGTCGCCCCCCATCAGAGGTTCCCCCTCGGGCACGGGCGACATTATCCTGTAGTCGTCGAAATGGCGCAACTCAATGAGACTCCCTCCAACAACATTGTTCAGACCCAGTTCGCCCACGCTTCTTGCAATATGCGGATTGTCGGAAGGCACAAGCAGCTCCACCGTGTAAGCACCTGCCGATTCAAAAGCCGTCTCAGGCGCCTTCCTCTCTGGCAACAGACGGCGTAATGCAATGATTGTCAGCATACCTGCCATAAGGCCGAACAGACCGGGAATGGCTGGGGCAAACAACCCCATAGCATGTCCGGTATTGCTCTCGTAAAAGCCACTGACCACCAGATTTTGCGGAATCACAAGGATGAGACAAACGCCCCCCATGTTGCTCGCAAAGGCAATAGGGATAAGGAGACGGGAAGGCATCATCTTCAGCTTTTTTGCCCACATCTTGACAACGCCGACAAACACGGAAACTACCGTGACGGTGTTCAGCAGCGGCGACAGCACAGCCACGGGTGCCATCACCCGTAGCAAGGCTCGCTTGTAATCCTTTGGACGCCCCAACACATGTTTAATTATCCAATGCAATACTCCCGTGTGTGTCAGACCGGCCACCACGACAGACATCACACCCACCAGAACCACCGTCGTGGAACTAAAGCCGGAGAAGGCTTCCTTGGCATCGAGCACTCCCGTGACGAACAACAGACCTATGGCACCAAGAAACACCAAATCGGTGCGCAACTTGGTGGCCATCAGTATAGCGAACACACCCAGCACCGTCACGATGGTAATCCATGCATCAATGCCCAAACCCAAAAACTGAAATGTTTCCACTGTCCCTTTCTTAATTGTTAAAATGCCAAGCCTGCGGTGTTTTTTAACTAACAAACTTCGCAATCAATCTATTACGAATGATCTTCAACGACTCTTTGAGTTTTTCGGGTGCAAAAATAACATAACACTTGATTTTCCGACACTATTTCGTATCGATTAATTATGCATTGTGAATTGAGATTACTCTTCGCCTCGCAAAATATCCGCAATGTGGATGATTCCCACATCCACCTCGTGTTCCTGCTTATAGGCGTCGAGTAGTTGCAGACAGTGGATATCGGTGGAGGTGATGTATTCGGCTCCTTGGTTGTAGGCGCGGAGCACGATTTCGCCGGTCATCTTCTCGGCAGCTTCTGGATTAAGCATCGCAAAGCGGCCGTTTGCGCCGCAACAACAGTTTTTTTCTTCTGTATCTTCAATCAAATCAAGTCCTTGCGTGTTTTTCAGGAGAATCTCAGGTGCGTTGCATTCAGGATAGAGATGCTTGGCGGAACAGGATTTGAAATAAAAAACCCTATGTCGGAAAGTGTTATTCAACGAGGTGACCTTCAATACGTTGACGATATAATCGCATAGCTCGCGCACATTGCTGATGAAAGTATTCAGCTCAGTGGGCAGGGTGGCGTTTTTTAGGATGAGGTTGAAATGTCGGAGCATGAAACCGGCGCAGGCGGCGTCGGGAATAACCACTGGAAACCTCTTTTTGTGCAGTTCGCAATAGTCAGTGTAGGATTTGATGACCTGATAACCCAAGTCTTTGGCATACTGCATCTCCCCTTCCATGAAAAAGCGGCGGCCGCAGCAAGTGCTTTCCATGTCGTAATGGCAGAACTGGTTCAAGCGGTTCAAGACCTCGATGACACTGTTCACCGTCTCAGCCTGAAACAGATCCATCTGACATGGAACATACAGGAACACTGTTTGTTGCGAGTCTGACATCTTACTTTTTTTTCTTTGCCCCCACACTGCGCTGACGCTTGTATGGGGTTATTAAAATCTTGCCTCTTCGAGGCTGCTTAATGAATATCTTTTTTTTCTTTGCCCCCACACTGCGCTGACGCTTGTATGGGGTTGTTAAAATCTTGCCTCTTCGAGGCTGCTTAATGAATATCTTTTTTTAACTATTGCCTTTTGCCTAATTACCGCATTTGGCGTAGCCGCAGTTGGAGCAGGTCAGGCAGCCTTCTTTGAACTCCATGGTGTCTTTCTGCTGGCAGCTGGGGCAAACGACGCCTTTCTGTTTGGTACCGTCCTGGATGAATTTCTTAAGGGCGCGGCAAACACCGTTTCGCCACGAATTGATGCTTTCCTGACGGAAGTTCAAGCCGGAGATGATATTGACGACGTGGTTTACGGGGATGCCGTTGCGCAGCAATGCGGAGGTCATCTTGGCGTAGTTCCAGAACTCTTGGTCGAAGCAACGGTCCAGACCGCGCAGAATCACTTCGTAGCCGGCTTTGTCTTGGTAGATGAAGTCGTAGGACTTGGTGCCGTCGTCGTGGCGGTTTTTCACAATGGTGCCGTGGTCAACCCATTTCGGAAGCAGGAAGCTTTCGTCGCCGGTCTTGCCGGTGAAGATTTCGTACGGTTTGCCGTTGTAGAGCCCGATGTAGGCCACCCAATCCTCGTTGTTGTTCTTGAAATGGATGACATCGGCGTTCAGTTCACGCGGACGTTTGAAGTTCTTGGGTTTCTCCTTCTGCTCCTCCTTTTTGGACTGATCGAGGGAGTTGAGCACACCGTCGCGGGAACCCTCACGATAGACCGTGAGGCCTTTGCAACCCACTTCCCAAGCCTTGAGGTAAAGGTCGCCGACCACCTCCTCGGTGATGTCCGCGGGCAGGTTGACGGTGACGGAGATGGAGTGGTCAACCCATTTCTGCACAGAGCCTTGCAATTCCACCTTCTTGATATAGTCAGTGTCTGCGGCTGTGGCTTTGTAGTAGGGGGACTGGGCCACGAGATCCATGATTTCTTTCTCGCTCATGTCCTTCATCTGTTCGAGCGTATAGCCTTTGGTTTCGGCCCACACCACGAATTTGTGGTGGAAGACCATATATTCTTCGAACATGTCGCCTACCGTGTCTTTCACCACGGTCTTCTTGGCGGCCATGTCGTTCGGGTTGACTTTACGACGGCGTTTATAGACCACGTTGAAGGCGGGTTCGATACCGGAAGTGGTTTGTGTACAGATACTTACGCTTCCCGTAGGGGCGATAGTGAGCAGAGCGATGTTGCGGCGGCCATAGCGGATCATGTCGTCGTAGAGTTTCGGGTCGGCATCGCGGAGACGTTGGATGAAGGGGTTGTGACCCTCCTTGATGCAGCTGTATATCGGGAATGCGCCACGTTCCTTGGCCATGTTGACGGAGGAGCGGTAGGCGGCAAGAGCCAGCTGTTTGTGCACTTCCGTGGAGAAGGCGTTGGCCTCGTCGGTGCCGTAGGTGAGACCGAGGGCGGCGAGCATGTCGCCTTCCGCGGTGATGCCTAAACCGGTGCGACGGCCTTTCAGCGACTGCTTGCGGATTTTAAGCCAAAGCTCCTTTTCCACACGCTTCACGTTTTCGCTTTCGGGGTCGCTCTCGATCTTGGCGAGGATGGCGTCGATCTTCTCGAGCTCCAGGTCGATGATGTCGTCCATCAGACGTTGCGCGTACATCACATGCTGACGGAAACGCGGCATGTTGAACATGGCTTGGTCGGTGAACGGGTTGTCAACGTAACTGTAGAGGTTCATGGAGATCAGGCGGCAGCTGTCGTAAGGACAAAGCGGGATTTCGCCGCAAGGGTTGGTGGAAACCGTCTCGAAACCTTCGTCCTTGTAGCAGTCCGGAATGGACTCTTTGCGGATGTTGTCCCAGAAGAGGACGCCGGGTTCGGCGGATTTCCACGCGTTGTGGATGATTTTGTCCCATAATTTCTTGGCATCAATCTCCTTGGTCACCTTGGGATTGTTGCTGTCAATGGGATATTGTTGGGTATAAGAGGTATGGTTTTGGACGCTTTGCATGAATTCATCATCCACTTTGACGGAGACATTGGCTCCAGTGACTTTGCCTTGCGTCATTTTTGCATCTATAAATTGCTCTGCATCAGGGTGTTTGATAGAAATGGAGAGCATAAGCGCGCCGCGACGGCCATCTTGTGCCACCTCGCGGGT
>JAEEIG010000109.1 GCA_016281255.1 Bacteroidales bacterium | reverse complement strand
GCGGCAGGGATGTGGTTCTCCTCATGATAAGCGAAGACCGCCCGGGCCGTGTCGGCGAAGCAGACCTGCGTGCCGTTGCGGGTGCGAGCCCGGTTCACCCACTTCTCGAACACCTTGTCGCTGTTGGCCTTCCCAACCCCGATGCCGTGCTGCGGGAACATCTCGTCCAACGCCACAATCATCCACTCCCAGTTGTTGTAATGACTCGACATCAGAATCACACTCCTACCCTCCTTGTAAAACCGTTCCGGCAGCGATTTGTCGTCGCAACGGTAGCGGTAACGTAATGCACAACGCGGAATCAGTAGCATCTTGATCATCTCCACGGCAATCTGCGCCAAGTGCCAATAGTATCGATTCAGGATGTGTCTCCGCTCTTGAAGCGTCAGTTCGGGAAATGACCGCGACAGATTGTCATCCACAACTTTGCGTCTGTATCGCACCACGTGGTTCACTACCAAATAGATAACCGGCAGAAAGAGGTACAGCACGCACAGCGGCAACGCCGCGAGGGGGTAGCAGATGAAGAAGATGAAGAAAAAGGTCATTTCGGATAGTTTTTCGCAAAATCCAGAAGATTCCGGTAATGTAACGGGGTGATTTCGCGGATGAGTTCGTATTCGCCGGGGTGTTTCGCGCCGACATGCACAGGGGTGATGCCTGCATTCACGGCGAACTTGATGTCGGTGAGGCTGTCGCCGACCATGACAGAGTCGGAGAAGTCGATGTCGGGGAAGTCGGCCTTGGCCTGCAGCGCCATCCCGATTTCGGGCTTGCGGCAGCTGCAGTGTTTGTCGGCGCGGTGCGGACAGCAATAGACCGCGTCCAGCGGGGTCATGTTCTCTTCGAAGGTGATGCGCATCCGTCGGTGAATCTCGTCGATGTCCTCCATCTTGCAGATGTGTTTCTCCACACACTGCTGATTGGTCACCACGATGATGTGCTTGAACTTCGGTCGCAGCCACTGCATGGCGGTGAGCACGCCGTTGATGAGGACGAACTCCTCCGGTTTGCGCACGTATCCGCCCACGATTTGCACGTTGATCACGCCGTCTCTATCCAGAAATAGGGTGTTTTTCATTTGAAGGTTATGGATTATTGAAGCATTTGTCACACAATTAACTACATTTCATCATCGCATCATCGCATCATCGTATCATCGTATCATCGCATCATCGCATCATTTAACACTCCCCTCCCCGTCCAAATTCTTCATGAACTTCCGTTCCATGCTGGAGAAGCGGTTCAGGTTGTGGCGGGAGAGCACCACCAGGAAAATCACCGCTATGGCGATCAGGACAATCACCCATTTGGTGAACTTGAAGAAGCTGACCAGGATGGAGAACACGAAATAGAAGACGATGGTGAAGCGGAAGAGTGTCCAGACGATGACGGCCAGCATGTTGGCGCGGTTCTCCTTCACGAGGTTGCGGTAGAGTTCATGCACTTTCGGGCTGTTGCGGACAATGCCGAAGAGGAACGGCGAGACAATGACCAGCGAACCGAGGGCGCACAGGGTGTTGAAACCCCATTTCGGGATTATCTCCACGTAGGGCAGTTTCCTGATGAACGGAATCAGATACTCGAGCAGAATCCACAGCGTGGCGAACGACAACACCGAGAACACCAGCACATTCGAGATGGTGCTCTTGATGATGCTGCTCCAGTTCTTCTTGCCCTCCTTGCTGGCACCGAACAGCGCATACTCGTCGAGGGCGCGTTTGGTCTTCGGGGAGAGACGATTCTCCAAAACATTATAGACCGGGGTGGCGAGTTTGATCCAATAAGGCGTTGTGAACGTGGTGATGACGGAAGCGGCGATAATCACCGGATAGATGTAGGACGGCATCACATGCTGCGCCACGGCGACGGAAGCGATGATGAAGGCGAACTCGCCGATTTGCGACAACGTGAAGCCCGATTTGACGGAATCCTCCAAGTTGGCGCCTGCGATGATCGCCGCCGCTGTTGACACGACCGCTTTGATGATCAATGTGATGAGCACCAAGGCGAGAACCAGTTTCCAATACTTCAACAACACGGGAGGATCGATCATCATGCCCACAGACACGAAGAAGATGGCGGAGAAGAGGTTCTTGATACTCTCCGTGAGATGCTCGATGCGGCCGCTCTCGTCCGTCTCCGCCAAGATGGAGCCGATGACGAACGCGCCCAATGCGGAGGAGAAGCCCACCTGATTGGCGATAATCACCATGGCGAAGCAGAGGCCGATGGAGATTATCAACAGATTTTCGTTGTTGATGTACTTTTTGAATTTTCGCAAAAGCGTAGGTATCAGATAGATACCAATCACAAACCAGAGAATCAGGAAAAAGACGAGCTTCACGATGCTCATCAGCATCTCCTTGCCCGGCATGGCGTTTTTGCTGGCCGCGACGGTGGAAATCAACACCATCATGACGACGGCCACGATGTCCTGGATGATCAGCACCACCATCGTGAGGTTGGCAAACGACTGCCCCTTGAGGTTGAAGTCCTCGAAGGCCTTGACGATGATGGCGGTGGAGGACATCGACAGCATGCCGCCGAGGAAGATGCTCTCCATCACGCCCCAGTCCATGATCACGCCGAGCAGCGTGCCCACGCCCATCATGCCGACGATGCCGACGAAGGCGGTGATGAAGGCCTTGCTGCCCACCGACATCAGCTTCTTGAAGCTGAATTCCAGTCCGACCCCGAACATCATGAAGATGACACCGATTTCGGACCAGACCTCCACATCGGAAGTGTCGGCCACCGTAGGGAAGATGTGCAGGTGCGGTCCCACAAGGAAACCGGCCACGAGGTAGCCCAGCACCAGCGGTTGTTTCAGTAATTTGAAGATCACGGTCACGATACCAGCCGAAGTCAATATCAACGCCAAATCCGCGACCAATCGTAAATTTTCAGACATATTCTATTCCGTAATTGTTAAAATTCCAAAGTACTTGCCTCTGTTTGTCATCTGGCAGACGCGGGTGTTGCCGATCACCTTCGGCGGGTTCTGTTCCTCGTGGGAGTGGCCGCCGACAATCACGTCTATTTCAGGCACTTGACGGGCAATCTCGAAGTCGTTGTCCTGAATCGTGGTATCGACGCCCACATGCGAAAGGCAGACGATCAGGTTGCAATTCAGGGCTTTCAGTTCGGCCACCATCCTGCGGGCCGTCTCCACGGGGTCGAGATAGGTGACCTCGCGGGCGGTTTGGGGTGCCGTATAGCCGTCAAGGTTCACCCCGAGGCCGAAGATGCCGATCTTGTATCCGCCGCGTTCAATGACGACGTAGGGTTTGACGACCTTGGCCAGTTTCTTGTTGGCGAACTGGTAGTTGGCGCACACCACGGGGAATTCGGCGGTCTTGAGGCGGGCGGCGAGTGCCGCGCACCCGTTGTCGAACTCGTGGTTGCCGAGCGTGGCCGCGTCATAATGCATGGCGTTCATCAGATGCACCTCCACGTAGCCCTTGAAAATGTTGAAATAGGGGGTTCCCTGTGAGAAATCGCCGGCATCGAGCAGCAGCGTGCAGGGGTTCTCGGCGCGAACCTCGCGGATGGCCGCCTCGCGCCGCAGAAAACCGCCCACGTTCACGTCACCCTTGTACGAATAAGGGTCGATCTGGCTGTGCGTGTCGTTGGTGTGCATGATCACTAACGGTTGACCCTGCATAGGAACGAACGCAAACATGCTGATCACGAGGCTTATTGCAAATGACAATGCTACCGGGCTTTTGTCCCTTCGGGACTGCTTGAGGCTTATTGCAAATGACTCTACCGAGCTTTTGTCCCTTCGGGACTGCTTAAGGAAGCTGTTATAATAATATTTACTCATCAAATCTATTAACAAACATTTATTAACCTACACGAAGTGACCAACATTTACTTATACAGGAACCGGCGGATCGACCGTTTCGGGGTCTTCTCGAACTCCTTATCCACGGTCTCGATGGCGGAAATCTGTTCGTATTTGGCGACCAGGGTGTTGATTTTCTGCAGGTTCCGGTTCATCTGTTCCTCGACGGAGATTGCGTTCCAGTCGAAAGCGGAATCGGGATAGACCAACGCCACCAACTTGCCTTTTCTGCCCACCACCAGCGCTTCGGAGACACCCGGCAGGTTGCTCAGCTTGGCCTCCAGTTCCTCGGGGTAGATGTTCTGTCCGCCGGCGGTGAGGATCATCGCCTTGCTGCGGCCTTTGATGTAGATGTTGCCCTGTTTGTCCATGAGCCCGAGGTCGCCGGTGTGCAGCCAGCCGTCGCCGTCGATGGCGGCCTTCGTGGCCTCCTCGTTCTTGTAGTAGCCCATCATCACGTGTTCGCCGCGGAAGAGGATTTCGCCGACCTCTTGCTGCGGATCGGGCGAGTTGATCATGAGCTCGTTGCGCGTCACCACCTTGCCGCAGGAGCCGAGCGGCTGCTTGGGCCAGTGCTCGTAGCTCACCAACGGTCCCGCCTCGGTCATGCCGTAGCCGACCACCAAGGGGAACTTGATGCGACGCAGCACGCGTTCAACGTCCTGGTTCAGCGCGGCGCCGCCGGTGATCAGCCATATCAGATTGCCGCCGAAAGCGTTCATCAGCTGCTGGTATATCTTCTTTTCCACAATTTTGCAGAGCCCCGGCGTGTTCCAGAGCATCTTCACGGCCGGTTTCTCCAAGGCGGGGAAAATCTTCCCTTTGAAAATCTTCTCGATCACCAGCGGAACCGTCAGAATCATGTAGGGTTTCGTTTCGGAATAGCACTTCAGCAGCGTGGCCGGCGACGGGGTTTTGCCAAGGAAATAGACGTGGCAGCCGCCCGCCACTTGGTACAGGAACTCGATGGTCATGCCGAACATGTGCGCCAACGGCAACATGCAGACCTCCGTCCAGCCGGCATGGTTGGGAATCTCCTCCTGACTGTACTGCACATTGGCGGAGATGTTGCGGTAGCTCAGCATCGCGCCGCGCGGCGCACCCGTCGTGCCCGACGTGTAGTTGATGATCATCAGCTCGTCGAGATTGTCGGTCGGGAAATGGATGTCCTCGCGGTTGAGTCCGCGCGGATAACGCTGGCGATACAACTCCTTGTATTGCTCGAAAGCATTCTGCTGCTGCGCGCCACGGGCATACAAGAGCTGGAAATCGTCGGTGTCCAGAATCAGATCGATATTTTCAAGATGCTGAACATCGATGTTTTTCCATACATTCTGGCTCACAAACATCGCCTTGGCATCCGAATGGTTGGTCAACCCTTCGATGTCGGCGGGGGCGAAAGCGTCCATGATGGAGACGATGACCCCGCAGTTGGCGGCGATGGAAAGCAGCGCGACCGCCCAGTTGGCACAGTTGCGGCTGCAGATCACCACCTTGTCGCCGCGGCCCAGACCAGCCTCCTTCATCAGGATCTGCAGTTTGGTCATCTGCGCGGCCATCTCGCCATACGTGTAGCTGGTGGTGCCGTTATAGTCGGTCAGCGCGGGCGAATTCCAGTTCTCGGGAATCGTCCGGTTGTAATAGGTGAAAAAATGCCTCGTGGGCTCGATTTGCTTGGCTTTCTTCCTGCTCATAATCGGTTACGTTAGAAGAGACGGCTTAGATGTGCACACACTCGCCGTAGGCTACGGCCACCGCTTCCATGACGGCCTCCGACATGGTGGGATGCGGGAAGACGGAAGCGATGATTTCGGGACCGGTCATGCCTTTCTTGCGGGCGGTGACGGCTCCGGCGATCATCTCGGTGACGTTGTCGCCGATCAGGTGGCAGCCCAACCATTCGTTGGAGTTCTTGTCGAAGATGACCTTCACCATGCCGTCGCGGTTGCCGGAAGAGGCCGCCTTGCCGGATGCGGTGAACGGGAACTTGCCGATGAGCACTTCCCTGCCCTGCTCCACGCAGGCGCGTTCGGTGAGGCCCACGGATGCGATTTCGGGGGTCGTGTAGGTGCAGCCCGGAATATTGCCGTAATCGACCGGTTCGGGGTTGTGCCCGGCGATTTTCTCCACGCAGACCAACGCTTCGTGGGAGGCCACATGCGCCAACGCGGGACCGTGCACGATGTCGCCGATGGCATAGACGCCCTCGACGTTCGTGCGGTAGTAGTCGTCCACGGTGACTTTGCCGCGCTCGAACGCCACACCGCACTCTTCGAGACCGAGGCCTTCCAAGTTGGTGGCCACGCCCACGGCGGAAAGCACGATGTCGCAGGTGATTTCCGTAATCTTCTCCTTGCTGTCCTTGATCGTCACCACGCATTGGTCGTTAACCACCTCCACTTTTTCCACGGCGGCGCCGGTCATCGTCTTGATGCCGTGTTTGCGGAAACAGCGGGCGAGTTGCGCGGCGATGTCGTCGTCCTCCACGGGTACCAGACGCGGCATGTACTCCACGATGGTGACTTGGGTGCCCATGGTGGCGTAGAAGTACGCCAGTTCGCTGCCGATGGCGCCTGAGCCCATCACCACCATCGTCTTGGGCAGTTCGGGGAGCGTCAGCGCCTCGCGGTAGCCGATGATTCTCTTGCCGTCTTGCGGCACGTTGGGCAGACTGCGGGAACGCGCGCCCGTGGCGAGGATGATGTGCTTGGCTTCGTAGGTGGCCTTTGTGCCGTCAGCGGCGGTCACTTCAACCTGATGATTACCGGCCAGCTTACCGAATCCGGCAATCACATCCACGTTGTTTTTCTTGAGAAGGAACTGCACGCCCTTGCTCATCTGCTCGGCCACTCCGCGGCTGCGTCTCACCACGGCTTGGAAGTCGGGTTGCACCGTGCCTTCGAGGGCGATGCCGTAGTCGGCGGCGTGAGACATGTATTTGTACACCTGCGCGCTCTTCAGCAGCGCCTTGGTGGGAATGCAGCCCCAGTTGAGGCAGATGCCGCCCAGTTCGGCGCGCTCCACCACTGCGGTTTTGAGGTTCAACTGACTGGCCCGAATCGCAGCCACATAGCCGCCAGGACCGCTTCCGATCACGATAACATCATAGTTGTTTTCCATATTTCCTTATTTTAATTATTGTCTGTTCGATATTTGTTGGATGTTGGCGTATGCGACACGCCCCTACCCTTTAACTTTATCATCAAAAGCCGGCGGCAAAGATACGATTTTTTTGGGTTTTGTGAATATCCGGATCAACGTTCCGAAGAGAGCGCACCGACCCGCAGGAATCCATGAAAATGCTATACATCTTTTTCGTACCTTTGCCGACTTTTTGATTATGACCCTAAACGAACTTAAAAAGAAATATTATCGGTCTGAATCAGAGGCACTTGCCAATGCTTTGAAGGCGAATGTCTCCGGTTCTGTTTTGGCCATTCATGGTGTGAAAGGCTCCGCGCTGGCCTTCATCGCGGCGCAAACCGTGGAGAAAGGCACTGCCACGCAGCTGTTCGTGTTCCGCGACAGCGAGGAGGCCGCCTTCTTCTATAACGACATGGAGACGCTGCTCGACGACCGCAGCAGCACGTTGCAGGACAAGCGGGTGCTCTACCTGCCGTCGTCCTACAAGCGCAACAGCCGTTGGAGCGAGACCGACTCCTCGAACGTGAAACTCCGCGCCGAGATCCTTCACAAGCTGTCGATGCCCGACGCACAGCCGCTCATCCTCGTCTCCTACCCCGAAGGCGTGGCGGAAACCGTGGTCACCCGGGACTATATCGACCGGAAATCCTTTTCCGTGAAGCGCGGCGAAGAGATGCTCACCGACGACTTCCTCAACAAGCTCTATGACCTGGAGTACCTGCCCGAGGACTTCGTCTATGAGCCCGGACAGTTCGCGTGGCGCGGCAACATCTTCGACATCTTCTCCTACTCCGAGGAATACCCCATCCGTATCGAGTTCGAGGGCGACCGCATCGACTCCATCCGCTTCTTCAATCCCGAAACGCAACTCTCTGTGCGTGAGGTGGATCAGATTTACATCATGACCCCCATCGGGCAGAAAGAGTCCGACGACGGCGAACGCGTGCCGCTCTTCTCCGTGCTGCCCGAAAACACGGTTGTCTGGCAGATGCACGCCGCCAACATCGCCTCCACCATCCACACCACATACCAGGATATTGTTGACAACGAATATTTCGCATCCGATGAAATCCCTGTCATCAACAAGAAAACCTTCCTGAAGGAGACCGGACGTTTCGCCCGCGTGTATGTGAACACCCGCGAGGTGACCGAACCGGCCTTCAGCCTCGATTTCGAGATGCAACCGCAGAACGATTTCGACAAGAGTTTCGACTATCTGCTGCTGGAATGGATTGACAATCTGGAACATGGCATCCAGAACTACTTCCTGTCGGAGACACAATCGCAGCTCGACCGCCTCTACAAGGTGATGCTCGACATTCTCGACAAATACAACCGTCAGAACGAGGCCAACTTCAAAATCGAGCAGCTATACACGCCGCTTCGCGAAGTGCTTCACGAAGGCTTCACCGACAAGAGCCACCGCATCGCGCTCTACACCGACCACCAGTTCTGGAACAAGTTCCAACGCATGGTTTTGCGCGACCGCTACAAGAAGAGCGAGGCGCTGACACTCAGGGAGATATACGACCTGCAGCCTGGTGATTACGTCACCCATATCGACCATGGCATCGGCGTGTATGAAGGTTTGCAGAAAATGCAGATGGGCGACAGCACGCAGGAAGTTATCAAAATCAGCTACAAAGACGGCGACACGCTCTACCTGAGCATCCACGCGCTGCACAAAATCAGCAAATACGTCGGCAAGGAGGGCACGCCGCCCACCATCCACCGCCTCAGTTCCGGCAGCTGGGAAAAGCTGAAAGAGCGTACCAAGAAGAAAGTCAAGGAGTTAGCCATCGACCTGATTCGGCTCTACTCCGAACGAAAATCGAAAAAGGGGTTCGCCTTCTCGCCCGACAACTTCCTGCAAAGCACGTTGGAGTCGTCGTTCATCTACGAGGACACCCCCGACCAGATCAAGACCTTGGCGGAGGTGAAGGCCGACATGGAGAGCGACCACCCGATGGACCGCCTCATTTGCGGCGACGTGGGTTTTGGCAAGACCGAAATCGCCATCCGCGCGGCGTTCAAGGCCGTGTGCGACAGCAAGCAGGTGGCCGTTTTGGTGCCCACCACCGTGCTCTCCATGCAGCATTACTACACTTTCCGAGACCGATTGGCCAACATGCCGTGTAACATCGCCTATATCAACCGGTTCAAAAGCACGAAAGAGATCAAGGAGACGCTGAAGAGCGTGAAAGAGGGCAAAGTCGATATCCTCATCGGCACACACCGGATTTTGAGCAAAGACGTGGTTTTCAAGGATTTGGGATTGCTTGTCATCGACGAGGAGCAGAAGTTCGGGGTGGCCGCGAAAGAGAAGATCCGCGAGATGAGGACCACCATCGACACCCTCACCATGTCGGCGACGCCCATCCCTCGCACGCTGCAGTTCTCCCTCATCGGGGCCCGCGACATCTCCGTGATCACCACTCCCCCGCCCAACCGCCAGCCCATCGACACGCAGGTGCATGTCTTCGACGAAGACATCCTTCGCGACGCCATCCAGTTCGAGTTAAACCGTGGCGGACAGGTGTTTGTAATTCACAATAAGATACAGAATATCAAAGAACTATCAGGATTGATCCAACGATTGGTTCCGAAGGCGCGGGTAGCCATCGGTCACGGTCAGATGGAGGGCGACCAGCTCGAAAAGATCATGACGCAGTTCATCAACGGCGAGTACGATGTGCTGGTTTCCACCACCATTGTGGAGTCCGGCTTGGACATCGTGAACGCCAACACGATGATCATCAACGACGCGCAGAACTTCGCGCTGAACGTGCTGCACCAGCTGCGCGGACGTGTGGGCCGCAACAACCAGAAGGCCTACTGCTATCTCTTCATCAAGCCGTGGGACACCCTCAACGACCAGGCGCGCAAGCGTTTGCAAGCCATCGAGCAGTTCAGCGACATCGGTAGTGGCATCCACATCGCCCTGCGCGACTTGGACATCCGCGGTGCCGGCGACATCCTCGGCGCCGACCAGAGCGGTTTCATCAACGAGATGGGCTACGAAATGTACCAGAAGATCCTGAACGAG
>JAEEIG010000108.1 GCA_016281255.1 Bacteroidales bacterium | reverse complement strand
ATTTATCATTTATCATTTTTTTCAATTTTCAATTTTCAATTTTCAATTAATTATCGTACCTTTGCACACGAAATGGCTATAGTGGCATCATATTTCCCGATTACCAACCCCACGATGATCTTCTTCGTGGTGCTGCTGATCATTCTCTTTGCGCCGATTATCATGAGTAAGCTGCGCATCCCGCACATCATCGGTATGGTACTGGCAGGCGTGGTCATCGGCAAATACGGCCTGAACATCCTTGAGCGCGACATCTCCTTCGAGATCTTCGGCAGCGTAGGCCTTTACTACATCATGTTCCTGGCCGGTCTCGAGATGGACTTGGAGAGTGTCAAGCGCAACTCCCGCCAGTTCCTGATCTTCGGACTGCTCACCTGTTTCGTGCCCCTGATCCTCACCTACATCATGTCACGTACGATCCTGGGCTACAATCATCCCGCCTCCTTCCTCTTAGGTTGCATCATGGCCTCCAACACCCTGATCGCCTACCCGATTGTCAGCCGCTACGGTCTGCAGAAGCACCCCTCCGTCCAGTTGTCCGTCGGTTCCTCAATGATCTCCCTTTTCCTGGCCCTGGTGATGATCGCGGCCCTCTCCACCTTCCTCACCGCCGCCACGACCTCCTCCGCCAGTCATTCCTCCTTCCTCTTTCCTCTTTCCACCTTCCTCTTCTCCCTCATCGTTTTCATCGCCGCCTCCGTCTGGCTCATCCCCCGTTTAGCCCGTTATTTCCTCCGCCGCTATTCCGATGCCGTGATGCAATACATCTTCGTGCTGGCGGTGATGTTCCTCTCGTCAGCCCTGTCGGTGTCCATCGGTTTAGAGGGCATCTTCGGTGCCTTCCTGTCGGGTCTGATCCTCAACCGATACATTCCCAAGGTCTCCCCTTTGATGAACCGCATCGAGTTTATCGGTAACGCGGTCTTTATCCCCTATTTCCTGATTGGTGTGGGCATGCTGATCAATGTGCGCACCATCTTCACCTCCGTCGAGGTGCTGTTGGTGGTCTGCCTCATAGCCTTCTTCGGCACCTTCGGCAAAGCCGTGGCCGCCTACATCTCCAGTCTGATATTCCGTTTGCCCCAGCGCGACGGCAACATGATGTTCGGTATGACCTCCGCCCATGCGGCCGGTGCTATTGCGATGGTCATGGTGGGCATGCGTCTCGAGGTATCACCGGGCGTCTATCTCGCCAACAGCGACATGATCAATGGTGTCGTGATGATGATCCTCGTCACCTGTATCATTTCCACGATGATGACGGAGCATGCCTCCCAACAGATTGTACTCACCCAGAGCCGCGATGCCATCTCCTATCCGGATAACGCGGCAACCGTCAACACGCCGGAAGACGACGAGAAGATCCTTCTTTGTGTCAAATACAAGGAGATCGCCCCGCAGCTGCTGTCCTTGGCCCTGCTCATGCGCAACCAGCGGTTGAACCGTGGTCTGGTGGCCCTGAATGTGGTCTACGATGATGAAAAGTCCGTCCGCCACCGTGAGACCGGTCTTCGGCTGTTGGAACAGTTACAGCAACAGGCTTCCGCCGCCGAGGTACAGATGCAGACGCAGGTACGTCTGGCCTCCAACATAGCCAATGGCATCAAACACGCCTTCCGCGAGTTCAGCAGTTCCGAGATTATCATGGGTATGCACGTGCATACAGAACGGAATCCGAAGTTCTGGGGCGACTTCATCCAGAGCCTCTACAACGGTCTGAACCGTCAGATTATCCTCATCCGTTTTGTACAGCCCCTCAACACCCTGCGACGCATTCAGGTCGCCGTTCCCTCCCGGGCGGAGTTTGAGCCCGGTTTCCATCGCTGGTTAGAGCGTCTGAGCCGGTTCGCCGGCCAGCTCGACTGCCGCATCCAGTTCCATGGCCGAGAGGAGTCGCTCGTACTGATAGCCGAGTATATCAACAACCGCCACCCCAATGTCCGTGCGGAATACAAGCTGATGGCCCACTGGAACGAACTGCCGCAGTTGGCCGCCACAATCCAGGAAGACCACCTGTTCGTCGTGGTCACCGCCCGTAAAGGCACCATCTCCTATAAGAATGCCCTGGAGCGTCTGCCCGACGAGTTGCAGAAATATTTCTCCGGCAAGAACCTCATGATCATCTTCCCCGACCAGTATGGCGACCCGAAGGAAGACCGCATGAGCTTTACCGAGGCCCAGCACCATGAGGAGACATCGTTGTACACAACCATCTCGCAGTGGATTCATAAGAAGAGAAGTTAGAAGAATATGATTGACATAAAGAATATAACCAAGAGCTTCGGCTCATTACAAGTATTGAAAGGCATCGACCTCCATATCAACCGCAGTGAGGTCGTCAGTATCGTCGGCCCCTCGGGAGCCGGTAAGACCACGCTGCTCCAGATCATCGGCACCCTCGACCGTCCTGACACGGGCAGCATCATGGTCGACGGCATCGATGTCACCGCCCTGTCCTCGAAGAAGCTGAGCGATTTCCGCAACCGTCATCTGGGGTTTGTGTTCCAGTTTCATCAGCTGCTGCCCGAGTTCACGGCCATCGAGAACATCATGATTCCGGCCTATATCGCGGGAACCTCTCCTAAACAGGCCCGCGCACGTGCGAAGGAACTGCTCGATTTCATGGGACTGGCCGACCGTGCCACCCACAAGCCCAACGAACTCTCCGGTGGTGAGAAACAGCGTGTGGCCGTGGCCCGTGCACTCGTCAACAACCCCGCCGTCATCCTGGCCGACGAGCCCTCGGGATCCCTTGACACGAAGAACAAGGAGGAACTCCACCAGCTCTTCTTCGACCTGCGCAACCAGTTCGGTCAGACCTTTGTCATCGTGACCCACGACGAGTCCCTCGCCCAGCTCACCGATCGCACCATCCACCTCCGCGACGGCCTTATCGAGACCCCCGACACATCTCTTTCCTCTTTCCACTCTCCTCTTTCCTCTAACTTATGCTCAAACTCGGAGACTACCATACCCTCAGAATAAGAAAGCGCCTTGAATTCGGGCTCTATCTCGACGGCGGCGACGAGGGCAATATCCTGTTGCCCAACCGTTATGTGACGCCCGACATGAAGATCGGCGACGAGATCGAAGTGTTCATCTACCTCGATCAGGACGAGCGCATCATCGCCACCACCGAACATCCCATTGCTAAGGTGGGTGAGTTCGCCTATCTCGAATGCGCCTGGACCAACGAATACGGAGCCTTCCTGAAGTGGGGTCTGATGAAAGACCTCTTTTGTCCCTTCCGCGAGCAGAAGCAGCGCATGGAGATTGGCAAGACCTACTACGTCTATATCATGGAAGACGAGAAGAGCCACCGGTTGATGGCTACGGCCAAGGTCGAGCGGTATCAGAAGACCACAGGTCGGGAACGGGCGCTGGACTTCGCAGAGGTGCTGTTGCGTTACCTCTACGAGCACGACGGCTTCTGCGACCTGGGCGACAAATCCCCGTCCGAAGACATCACCGCGCGTTTCGGCGTGTCGAAGAAGGCCTACAAACAGGCCGTCGGCGATCTTTACAAACGTCGTCTCATCACCCTTTCACCCGACGGTATTCATCTGGCGGAATAAGTTGTAAGTATGGAGTTGGTGTGGTTTCCGATGCGTGTCACGTATCAGCGCGAGATGAAAGTGAAGGCAGCGCTCGACAAGCTCGAGGTAGAGAACTTCCTGCCGATGAAGACCGCATTGACGGAACAGGGCGGTCACCGGCATTACAAGACCGTGCCTGCGGTAAATAACCTCATTTTCCTGCATTCCACCCAAGAAGTGATCACCAGGATCAAGAATGAATACGAAGATCTCAAGGCGCTGCGGTATATCATGACCCGGCCGCTCGACGGCTCGCGACCGCAACCGATCACCATTCCCCCGTTGGAAATGGAGAACTTCATCCGTGTCGCCTCCCTGACCGACGAGCGTGTGATGCACCTCGATCTCAGTGATGTCGAGGGCAAGACCGGCCGTAAGGTCCTGATCACCGAGGGTGAGTTCGCCGGTGTCGAGGGTTATGTCATCCGCATCCACCAGAACAAGCGCGTCGTCGTCCAGCTCAAGGAGCTCGCCGCCGTCGCCATCACCTTCACCCCCCCCGTCTTCCTCCGTTACCTCTAATCAAACACCCGGGGACGGTTCTTTTTTGTTTGACAAATCGCCCGCTAAGACTATCAAACAAAAAAGAACCGTCCCCAAGTGTTTGAAAAAAACGTCTCAAAAAATTTGGTGGATTGCGAAAAAATGCGTAAGTTTGCATTTCAATAAACAATGTTAAAGAATAACAATGTTAATAGCAGTTGATTTTGACGGAACAATCGTCGAGAACAAATATCCGGAAATAGGGCGCGAACTACCCTTCGCCGTAGAGACCTTGAAGATGCTTCAGGCCGACCGGCATCGGCTGGTATTATGGTCATGCCGTCAGGGACGTCTCTTAGACGATGCCCTGGACTGGTGTCGCGAGCGTGGACTTGAGTTCTATGCCGTCAATAGCGACTATCCGGAAGAGACTTTCGAAAATAATCCGTATTTTACGCGTAAGATCAAGGCAGATCTGTTCATTGACGACCGCAACCTGGGCGGACTGCCCGACTGGGGTGTCATCTATCAGATGGTTACCAAGAAAACATCCTGGCGTGAGATGGTCAACGCCAACGAGATGCTGGACAATAGCGACAGGCTCCATCGCCCCTGGTGGCAGTTCTGGAAAAAGTAAAAAAGAAAGGAGAGGACGTTTCCTCTCCTTGGGGCCCCCTTTCATAGATTAGACTTAAAGTCAACTGAGCCGGCTCCCATTTGCGTTTCTCATAATTGTAAGACTTAAGATCTCATAGGTTGGGTCAGTAAAAGCCAAAATGCGTCTTTCATTTCTGAATCACGCTGCAAACTTACAAAAAATTTTCCAAATAACAATGGATACACCTAGAAAATATTCAATTTTTTAATATCTTTTAACCAATAGGCCTCGATAATAGAATATCACAAAACACACTAATAATCACCATATTACAGCCATTTAAACATCTTCAGAAACGTGTTTTTAAACGAAAATACACGTCTCTAAAAATTTTTACAACTATAGTTGGAAATATTTTTAGAAAACCGCATCTTCCAAATAGCCAGAGGTCAAACAGTCGGGGACGGTTCTTTTTTGTTTGACCCGCTGTGCCGTCAGCAGAAACTGTCAAACAGTTGGGGACGGTTCTGTTTTGTTTGACGAATCGCTTGCTAAGACTATCAAACAAAAAAGAACCGTCCCCGACTGTTTGACGCTCAAAAAAAGCATCAATTATTTGGTGGTTTGGGGAAAAAGCACTATCTTTGCACCGTAAACCAATTAAATCGTAACACTATGTCACGCAAATCTCGACAAATAAGCCCCACAGGCATGTATCACGTGATGCTCCGCGGCATCAACCGTCAAGACATTTTCCTCGACCAGGAGGACTATTGGAAGTTCATCAAGATCCTCCACCAACAAGCCAATCCCAAGGACGAACTGGGAAAGCCCCTGCCTCCGAAGTGTTATTTCTTCGCCTACTGTCTGATGCCCAACCACATCCATCTGCTCATCAGGCAACAGGACGAGTCCATCGGAAGCATCATCAAGAGCATCGGAATCGCCTACGCCTCCTATTTCAACAGGCGCTACGAGCGCGTGGGCCATCTTTTCCAGGACAGATTCAGGAGTGAGCCCGTCGGCGACATGAACTATTTTCTCACGCTAGTCCGCTATATCCATCAGAACCCCGTCGCCGGAGGCCTTACCCGACTGGTCAAGGAGTACCCCTGGAGCAGTTGGATCGAGTTCGAGTCGCCCGAAAAGTGCAAGATGCCGGTCTGTAACACCACAGCAATATTCAAAAAAGTGAGCCTCGACGAACTCAAAGGGCTGGTCAACGAGCCCCTACCCAAAAGCGCCGTCGCCCTCGAGTCCGGCAAGGAAGATCGCGACCGATTAGCCGAAGAGAAGCTGCGGAACTTCCTATACGATCAATTCGGATTTTCTGAACCACAGACGCTTGGCGACCTCCCGGAGACCGAACGTATCACCATTCTCCAAGCAGCCCATCACAGTGGTTTCTCCATCCGCTTCCTCGCCCATCTCACCGGCCTCTCCCCCTACGCCATCCGCAAATCCCTCCATTAATCAAACAGTTGGGGACGGTTCTTTTTTGTTTGACGAATCGCCCGCTAAGGCTGTCAAACAAAACAGAACCGTCCCCGACTGTTTGAAGTGTTTATTAACAAGTCAATCCCGACGCCTCGCGATCTTACGGTCGTAAATCCACCGTACGATCCTCGGACTCAATCCACAAACCCTTACAATTCCCCGTCCGACAGGACTATAAAACAATTCCGTAATCCATCTCTGCCGACGCTTTTTCTGGAAAATAATCCGGTTCGCTTCCCGGAAGGAGATTCCCTTCGTAATAGCGACACTTGCATTCCGGCCCGTTACCATCGCATAATACAGGCCCTCATACGTCAGTTTATTCGCAAAGCCCCCGGCATCACCGATCAGGATAATATGGTCACGATCCGATTCCACCACCTCCACGGGAATGTTCGCCCCAAGCAATTTGTTCTCAGCAAAGCCCTTTTCCGCCAGAAGCTGCCGGAACCCATCCTTAGAAGTCCTCCTGTCGCCATACCCCACCACATCACAATCCTCTTGCGGAAACTTATAATAATAGCCATGGTCAAAACGACTCGAAATCTCGACTTCCAACACATTGCTGGTCTTTTCCATATACTGCTCTATACAGAGGATATTCCCATGATAAGGCCCGAACAGCTGACGCCTCACCCGACTATTGGCCCCATCGGCAGCCACCAAATAGCGACACTTGAGCTGCGCGCCCGATTGCAGCGTCACCAGAATGCGCTGGTCCTCAAGTTCCTCAAACAGTGAGAAGGCATCCTGTATAAATGTACCGTCCTTCTGCAGGTAGCGTTGCAATAGCATATGGTCAAAATCCTTGCGTTTCACAATCCGCAGTTCCTCCGAAAGCTCGGCCGCTAAGACCTCCTTTCCATCGATCAACGTCCTCACCTGTCTGACAGGATTATACGCATACTTCAGGTCTGACATCATCTCCTCCAACAGGTGCCACGCCTTCGGTGTCAGCCCCCCGCCACACACCTTATCCCGTGGAAACTTCTGGAAATCCACCAGCACACAATCCACCCCAGCCTCTTTCAGCAGATTCCCGCAGACACTCCCCGCCGGTCCCGCCCCGATAATCACAACATCTGTCTCT
>JAEEIG010000107.1 GCA_016281255.1 Bacteroidales bacterium | reverse complement strand
GTTTTTACGTTTTCCGAAGTAACCGCGGGTACGTTTTAAAATCTTTTTTCTTCTTGCTCTTGAAGCAACATGATTGACTGATCTTGACATAATCTTTTTCCTTTCCGTTTACGTCAGTGGCTTGAAGCACTTCGGGAACTGCGCGTAAACATTGTTTTTTGTTAATGAATTAAACTAGCACTGTCCCAGCATTTGCTTGACGGTGCGATCCAGGTTTTGTTCGACAATAGCGCTGTAAGCCAAGTTACGTTTTCTCTTTTTGGTCTTTTTGGTGAGAATGTGGCTATGGTAAGCGTGATGTCTCTTGATTTTACCGGTGCCGGTCAGAGTGAATCTTTTCTTGGCAGCGGATTTCGTTTTAATTTTCGGCATTTCTGTTTATTTTTTGAGGTTTATATATAAGTATTTGAAGTATATCACTTTTTGGGTTTGGGCACCATCATGATGGTCATGTTTCTGCCCGTCAGAACAGGCATTTGATCGACTTTGCCATAGTCTTGCAAACGTTCGGCGAATTTGAGCAGCTCCAGCTCGCCGTTGTCCTTGTAGATGATGCTGCGGCCGCGGAAGGTCATGATGATCTTCACTTTGTAGCCGTCCTGCAGGAACCGGATGGCGTGGTTGCACTTGAACTCCACGTCATGCTCGCTGATCTGCGGGCTCAGCCGAATCTCCTTGATCTCCGTCTTGGCGCTGTTCGCCTTGATTTCCTTGAGCTTTTTTTTCTGTTCGTACAAGTACTTCTGATAGTCCATCACCTTGCACACCGGCGGGTTCGCCTGCGGAGAAATCTCCACCAGATCCACCCCGCGCTCGTCGGCAATAGCCAACGCGTCACGCAGTGACACAATTTGAGGTTCAAGGTTGTCTCCCACCACACGCACGACCTGGGCCGTGATGTACTCGTTGATCCTGTGTTGGGCGTCTTTCTTGTTTTTCGGTCCGAAAGACCTGTTGGGCCGATTGTTCTGAGCGATGATCAAATCCTTTCTTTTTTATTGTAATAACTTTATTTATAATTTTTTGGGCGGCAAAAATACACAATTTTTAATTGGATAAATCGTTTTAGCATTTTTTTTATTTTTGCAGCCTTTTAATATTGTATGGAAATGAGAAAGAGAATCCTTATTATATGGGCATTATGCCTCGGAACACTGGGATTGTATTCCCCCGCTTTGCGCGCCCAAAACTCCGAAATCGGGGCGTGCGTGGGGACGACTTTCTACCTTGGAGAGCTCAACCCGTCGAAACTTTTCGCGCAACCGCACCTCGCAGGCGGCATTGTGTACCGCTATAACCTCTCTCCAAGATGGGCCATCAAGGCCGATTTTCTGTTCGGGACAGTCTCCGGCAGCGACATGCAGACCAACGGCGGCTACCAGCGGAACCTCAGCTTCTACTCCCCCATCACGGAATTTTCGGCAGTGGCGGAACTGAACTTCCTCAAACTCTACAACACTGTTGGCGACAACCACTTCACCCCGTACATTTTCGCAGGCCTCGCGCTCTTCTCCTTCGACCCGATGGCCGCCTACAAGGACGGCACCGTGTATGAGCTGCAAAGTCTCGGCACCGAAGGGCAAGGTCTGGAAGGGATGCCGAAAAAGTACTCCCTCACCCACTTCGCCATCCCCTTCGGCATCGGTCTGCGCGTCAACATCGGCAAATACGTATGCCTCGGCGCGGAATGGGGTTTCCGCTACACCTTCACCGACTACCTGGATGACGTGGGCGGGCGCTACTACGACAACGACCTCCTGCGCGAACAACGCGGCGACATCATCGCGGATATGGCCGACAGAACCCCGGAACTGATTGACAACCAAGGAAATCCGCTTCCGCAGCATCAGGCTGGCGAACAACGCGGCAACTCCACCACCCACGACATCTACTCCTTCGCCGGCGCCACCCTCACGGTGAAATTCGGCAATACCGACAGAACCTGCGACTTGAAAAAACCTCGTAAAAGACGTTAGACCTTAGCCATTGGCGATTAGCTAAAAGCCAAAGTAAAATAAAGAAAAAATGGATAACAATCACAATATCAAGCATGTAGCCATCATCATGGACGGCAATGGCCGCTGGGCGCAACAGCACGGCCATGAACGCACTTTCGGACACGAACAAGGGGTGGAAGCCGTCAGAAGCGTCACCGAAGGCGCCACCGAAATGGGCATCCCCTACCTGACCCTCTACACTTTCTCGACGGAGAACTGGAACCGTCCCAAAGAGGAGGTCGATATGCTGATGCGACTGCTGACCCGTGTGATTGCCAAAGAGGTTGACACCTTCATGAAAAACGGTGTGCGACTGCTGACCACCGGACGGTTAGACACCCTGCCGGAAGATTGCCAGAGGTCGATGCGCGAAGCCGAAGAGCTCACCGCCAACAACAAAAACACGACCCTGATTCTGGCGCTCAGCTACAGCGGCCGATCCGAGTTGGTGGACACCGCCAAACAGATCGCCCGCAAGGCCGCCAACGGACAGCTCAACCCCGACGACATCGACGAGAGCACCATCCAACAACATCTCTATCATCCTGAGATTCCGGATGTTGACCTGCTCATCCGCACCGGCGGCGACCTGCGCGTCAGCAACTTCCTGCTGTGGGAAATCGCCTACGCGGAACTCTTCTTCTCCCCCATCATGTGGCCCGATTTCCGGAAAGAGCACCTGCGCGAAATTCTGGACCAATTCACCCATAGGGAACGCCGTTTCGGAAAAACAGGCGAACAGGTCCGAGCACATTGATATTTTCACTATCTTTGCCGACTTTTTTTGGAAGAATGCAGTTGTTACGAAATATTGTTTTGATATTGGCGGTTTGCCTTTGCACACAGGCGATTCGCGCCCAGATTATCGTGGGTGGCGACACGCCTGACGGCCCCGTCAAAATCGACTATACCTCCCCGAAAATATACGAAATCGGCGGCATCACCTCCTCGGGAACCGCCCCGCTGGACCAGCGCCTGCTGATGTTCCATGTGGGCGACCTCGTTGAAATCCCCGGCGAGAAAATCTCCAAATCCATCAAGAACTTGTGGAACACCGGCTTGTATGAAGATGTGGAAATCACCGCCACACGCGTGCAAGGCGACCTTATCTTCTTGGATGTCAGACTGGAAGACCGCGCCCGACTGAGCGCATTCGGCTTCAAAGGAACCACGAAGAGCGAGGAGAACGAACTTCGTGAAAAATTAGGCATCTCCCAAGGCAACATTGTCAATGACAACATGAAAATCACTTGCCAAAATATCATCCGCAAATATTTCATTGACAAGGGTTTCTACAGTTGCGAAGTCAATGTGCAGGAGATTCCGGACGAGAAAATCAAGAACGCCATCAATCTGCTGTTCGACATTCACAAGTCCAAGAAGGTCAAAATCGACAAAATCACCATCACGGGCAACAAAGGGGTCACGGATCCCGTGCTGCTCCGCTCCATGAAGGAGACCAAAGAGAAATTGCGTTTCATGCCGTTCTACAAGGCCGACACCGTCATCGCCTACCTCTTCAAACACCCGGGCTACTACCAGTCGAAGGACATCAAGGACCATCTCGACAACTACTTTGCCGACCGCGTGAAACTCAGAATCTTCAAGCCGTCGAAATTCATCAAGGAGAATTACGAGAAGGACAAAGTGAACCTCATCAACCGCTACAACGAACTCGGCTACCGCGACGCCGTCATCACGCACGACACCTTCTACGTGAAGAACAACAAAATGTACATCGACATTGACGTTTACGAAGGGCCGAAATACTACTTCCGCAACATCACCTTCGTAGGCAACACCGTCTATCCGACCTCGCTGCTCCAACAACTCCTGGGCATCAACAAAGGCGATGTGTACAACCAGACTGTCCTCAGCAAGAACCTGACCATGAAGGAGGACGGCGAAGATGTCGCTTCGCTCTACATGAACAACGGCTATCTGTTCTTCAGCGCCAATCCGGTGGAAACGGGCATCTATGGCGACTCCATCGACATCGAAATCCGAATCCGCGAAGGCAAGAAAGCCACCATCCGCAGCATCAACATTGTAGGCAACACCAAAACCAACGACAACGTGATTCTGCGTGAGCTGACCACCATTCCCGGACAGCTCTTCAACCGCTCCGACATCATTCGCTCTCAACAGGTGCTGATGTCTATGGGGTACTTCAATCAGGAGAAGATGGATGTGCAGCCTCACCCGAACGAGGCAGACGGCACGGTGGACATCACCTACGTGGTGGAGGAGACCTCCTCCGACCAGCTGTCGCTCTCCGCGGGTTACGGCGCCACGGGCTTCATGCTCACCGCCGGTATCGCCTTCAACAACTTCTCCACGAAGAAGCTCTTCAAGAAGGAGGCGTGGAACCCCATTCCCGGCGGCGACGGACAACGCATCGCCCTGAATGCCTCCGTCAGTACCAAATACTACCAATACTACAGTTTCTCCTTCACCGAACCCTGGCTGGGCGGCAAGAAACCCAATGCCCTGACCATCGGCGCCTACTACCAGCGCCAGAACAACACCTACTCTCGCCGCGACAGCCTGTACGCTTTCACCAGCATCGCCGGAACCTCCATCTCCTTGGCCAACAAACTGAAATGGCCCGACGACTACTTCCACATGTCGCACACCCTCTCATACGAATATTACAAGGTGAAAAACTGGGGCGGCTTCATCTTCGCAAATGGCTATTCCCACAGCTTCAGCTATATATTCACGCTCTCCAGAAACTCCATCAACGCCCCCATCTACCCACGCGAAGGCTCGGACATCACCTTCACCATGCAACTCACTCCGCCCTACTCCCTCTTCTCTAACAAAGACTACACCAACGCCACCGATCAAGAGAAGTACAAATTCCTGGAGTTCCACAAATGGAAGTTCAACGTGTCGTGGTTCACGCGCATTGTGGACAACTTGGTGCTCAACGTGCGCATGAAGTTCGGTTTCCTGGGCTACTACAACCCAGACATCGGCATCTCCCCGTTCGGGCGATTCTACCTGGGCGGCGACGGCATGTCCAACTGGTCATACGACGGACGTGAGGTGATCGGCATGCGCGGTTATGACGACGCGGCACTCTCCCCCAACGTGAACGGCAGCAGTATCGGCGCCTCCATTTTCCAGAAGTTCACTGCAGAATTACGCTACCCGATCACGTTGAACCCGTCGGCCACCGTTTATGTGCTGGCATTCGCCGAAGCTGGTAAAGGCTGGATCGACAAGCAAAGATACAACCCGTTCGACATGTACAAGTCGCTCGGTGTGGGTGTGCGCGTCTATCTGCCCATGTTCGGTCTGCTCGGCTTCGACTGGGGCTATGGCTTCGACCCTGTCCCCGGACTCGCCTCCAGCGCTTGGGGAAGCCACTTCCATATCTCCATCAACCAATCCATCGATTAAACTTTTCGCATAAATCAAGTCAAACCAACGTCTTAAATAATAAAGAAATGAAAAAACAACTCTTATTCACAGGATTATTCACCTTGCTCATGTTTTTCGGATTTGCGCAGAAATATGCATATATCAACTCCGAATACCTTCTTTCGCAAATTCCTGAATATAAGGAGGCTCAAGCCGAGTTAGACCGCATTGCCGTACAATGGCAGAAGGAAATCGAGGCGAAATTCAACACCATTGACTCCATGTACAAGCGTTACCAGGTGGAGTCCATCACCCTTCCCGAACAGATCAAGAAGAGCCGCGAGGAAGCCATCATCGCCCAAGAAAAAGCCGCTAAGGACCTGCAGAAGAAGCGTTTCGGTCAGAATGGCGACCTTTTCAAGAAACGCGAAGAGCTGGTGAAACCGATTCAGGACCGCGTGATCAATGCGGTGAACGATTATGCCAAAGAGAGAGGTTTCGCTTTCGTTTTTGACACCGCCGGCGACCTGACCATTATCTATGCCGACCCGAAATGGGACATCAATGCGCAAGTGCTCCAAAAGATGGGCATCTCCGCAAGCAATGATTTAGATGATTAATAGTAAAGTACGAACATAAAGAAAGAGATTCAATGAAAAAGATTTTAATGATTCTGGCTATTGCCGGATTGTTCTCCGTCCAAGCCGCACACGCGCAGAAATACGGACATGTCAACTCAAGCGAGATTCTGGAGGTGATGCCCGGCATCGACTCCCTGCAAATCAAATTGCAAGCCTTCCAACAGGATTTACAGTCCCTGTATGAGAATATGATGGCTGAATATCAGACCAAGAAAGACAAATTCGACCGTGAAGTGGGCACGATGTCTTCCGCCGTCCGCCAAGTGCGCGAAAAAGAGCTGATGGACCTCGGCAACCGCATTCAGGAATTCCAAGCAAGCGCCCAGGAAGATTTGGAAGAGAAACAGTACGAACTGGCAAAACCGTTCCAGGACGCCATTCAGGATGCCATCAACAAAGTGGCAAAAGCCAACGGCTACTCTTACATCTTCGACACGAAGACCTTGCTGTACTACGGCACATCCGATGACATCACCCCGTTAGTAAAGAAAGAATTGGGCATTAAATAGTTGAAGCGATGAAAAAGTTTCTGGTTATTATTTGTATCGCATTGCTTTGTGCCACTGCCGGTTACGCCCAAAAAGCGAAATTCGGTCATGTGGACTACGGCACATTGATGAAGGAGATGCCCGGCATCGACACGGCGCAACAAGCCCTGCTGCAATATCAACAGGAGCTCGAAGCCGTGGGCAAGCAGATGGCCGAGGAGTTCAAAGCCAAACAGTCCGAATATACCAATCTGGCGAACTCCACCACCTCCTCCGCCATCCTCAAAGTGAAAGAGGATGAATTGATGAAACTCTACCAACGCCTGCAGGATTTCGTCTCCACCAGCGAAGCGGACATCCAAAAGAAACAACTGGAACTGATCAAACCGTTCCAAGACAACCTGTTGGCCGCCATCAAGAAGGTTGCCGAGACCAACAAATACACCTACATCTTTGATGTCACGATGTGCGCTTTCCATACCGACTCCGATGACCTGACCAACGCCGTCCGCGCCGAACTTGGAATCAAGTAATGTCACATATATTATATAATGAAGAGGCGGCACATTGTCCGTCTCTTTTTTTTGGGCGTATGCGATACGCCCCCTACACCATAAACCTTAAACCATAAACCTTAAACCTAATGAACCCTTTCATCGAACTCTGGACCACCCCGCGCCAAACCCCGCCATTCCACGAAATCAAAACCGAGCACTATTTGCCGGCATTTGAGCAGGCTATTGCCGCTGCGAAAAAAGATATAGAAAACATTGTCAATCAGAAAGACAAACCTGATTTTGACAACACCATCGTGGCACTCGACCGTGCGGGCGAACAGCTGAGCACCGTCGCCGACATCTTCTTCAACATCCTCGAATGCAACGGCGATGACGAGATGCAGGCCACGGCAGAGAAGGTGCAGCCGCTGTTGGTGGAATATGAAAACGAAGTCTATCAGCACCCCGGACTCTTCGCCCGCGTGAAGGCCGTCTATGAGCAACAGCAAATCGACCACGCGCTGCAAGGTGCCGAACAAATCCTGCTGAAGAAAACCTACGATGCTTTTGTTTCGGGCGGCGCCAACCTGCCGGAACAGGAGAAACAACGCTATCGCGAGCTAACCATAAATCTGGCCAACCGACAGCTCGATTTCGGACAGCGCGCGCTGAAGGCCACGAACGCCTGGTATGTGCACCTTGAAAAAGATTCCCCGCGCATAGCTGGCCTGCCGGAAAACGCTCTCGCCATTGCCGCCCAAAAGGCTGCCGACAAAGGGTTGGGCGGCTATGTCTTCGGGCTTTCGGCCCCCGATGTAAATGCGGTGTTGACCTACGCTGACGACCGATCCCTTCGGGAAGAGGTCTTTATGCACTCCAGCAAGAAAGCCTACCATGATGAATTCGACAACTGCGAGAATATCAAAGAGATACTGAAATGCCGGGAAGAGATTGCTCATTTGCTTGGCTATGAACATTACGCCAATTACGCCCTGCGCAACCGCATGGCCAAAGACCTGCCGCATGTCTATCAACTGCTCGACGAGTTGAAGTCCGCTGCACTGCCCGCCGCCAAACGGGAAATAACGGAGCTCAAGCAATTTGCTAAGAATCAGGGGTTTGAAGGCGAGTTCCAACGCTGGGACCTCAGCTACTACATGGAAAAACTGCGTCAGGAAAAGTTCAGCTTAGACATGGAGAAACTGAAGGTCTATTTTCCATTGAATCAAGTAATTGACGGTGTCTTTGGCTTGGCTTCCACGCTGTACGACTTGCGGTTCGTCCCCTCCGAAGACATTCAGAAATATCACCCTGAAGTGCTGGTCTATGAGGTCTTTCGGGGCGACAAGTTCATGTCGGTGCTCTATCTGGACTTCCACCCGCGCAGCACCAAACGGAGCGGCGCGTGGATGACCGAGTTCCGAGACCAACACTATGACGCTGACGGCAATGACGTGCGCCCATGGGTGAGCCTGGTGATGAACTTCACCCCGCCAACGCCCGAACAGCCATCGTTGCTCACGGTGGACGAGGTCAACACCTTCCTGCACGAGTTCGGCCACGCGCTGAACGGAATGCTATCGGAGGTGAAATATGCCACACTGTCGGGCACCCACTCTCCCCGCGATTTCGTGGAACTGCCGTCGCAACTGAACGAGAACTGGCTTACAGAACCCGAATTCCTGAAGACCTTCGCCCGCCACTACCAGACCGGCGAACTGATTCCCGAAAAGTATGTCGAGCAGCTGAAAAACCTCAACCGCTTCATGGCAGGCTATCTCTGCGTGCGACAGCTCTCATTCGGCTATTTGGACATGATGTGGCATACCATGCCAGCGGCAAAGATCGATGATATTCGTGCGCTTGAACGTTCGGTTTTCGACACGGTGGAGGTTCTGCCTGTGGTACCTGGAACTTGTATGAGCCCCACCTTCGGACACCTGTTCTCCGGCGGATATGCAGCGGGATATTACGGTTACAAGTGGGCGGAAATGCTTGAAGCTGACGCATTTGCACTCTTCAAAGAGACCGGTGTGATGAACAAAGAGACAGCCAAACGCTACTTGGAAACGATTCTTTCCAAGGGCGGTTCCGTGGATGCTATGGAGATGTTTGTCAACTTCCGCGGCCGCGAACCGCAAATTACCGCATTATTGGAACGCGACGGGCTGCTGGAGGTTGGCATTTAGCTATTGGCTATTCCTGGCGAGAAACGATTAGCTTCATAGTAATGACTATGACTTTAACTTTGACTATGACTTTGGCCCACTACTATCTATTAACATAATCCTTTTGTCTGCTCACTAATCACTATTCACTAATCACTATTCACCACTCACTGCTAAGAATAATCAATTCCCCATCCAACATTCACGAATATTGTGTACATTTGCAGCGGTTATTTGAAAACCTTAACTACTTATGAATGAATTTATTAGAGGTATAAAACGCGGATTTCCCATCTGTTTGGGATACATTCCCGTTTCCTTTACATTCGGGTTGATTGCCGTGAAGATGGGATTCACGCCCGCGCAGGCGACCATCATCTCCCTGACGAACATGGCATCCGCAGGTCAGTTTGCCGGCATCCGGCTGATTGAAGGCGGTGCTCCCTATATCGAATTGATAATCACCACATTCGTTATTAACTTGCGCTATTTTTTGATGTCGCTTTCGCTTTCGCAGAAGGTGGCTCCCGACATGCCGTTCTACAAACGCGCAGTCATGGCTTACTGCATCACGGACGAGGTGTTCGCACTTTCGGCCATGGAACCCGATGAAGTGTCGTTCCCATTCTTCGGAGGATTGATGCTCACTCCCATATTGGGTTGGACCTCAGGCACTTTGCTCGGTGCTGTTGCCTCCGGCTTGCTCTCCCCGATGATTCAAGGCTGTATGGGCATTGCGTTGTACTGCATGTTCATCGCCATTATCATCCCACCCGCCAGAAAGAGCCGCAAAGTGGCGTTGGCAGTGGTGGTTGCCGCATTCCTCTCCTGCATGTTCAAGTATGTGCCGGGACTCAACGAGTTGTCGAAGGTGGGAGGCGGTGGCTGGGCCATCATCACGGCTGCCATCTTAGGCGCTGCTATCTGCGCCTCCATTAAGGAAGTGAAACGTCGTCGTAAAGCCGCCATGGCAGAAAGGAGGTCCGCATGAACTACGTATATATCTGCATGTTCCTGATGTTCCTGACCACCTATCTGATTCGTGTGATCCCCATCGGGTTTGTACGCAAGAAGATGGAAAACCTTTGGATTCAGGACTTTATTTACTATATCCCGTTCAGTGTCTTGTCCGCAATGACGTTCCCTGACGTGCTTTACTCCACAACAGCAACCGGTGCGGAACCGCATATATCCATTTCCGCTGTCGTAGCCACCGTGGTGGCCTTGATTTTAGCATGGTGCAAACGCGGTCTCGTGCTGGTCGCCATCGTCGCCGTGTTGGTGGCCATTGCAGTGGAGATGCTATTGCCATACCTGTTTTAGCGGTTTATCGCTTTCGCCAAATTGTAGAACATTTTCGCGCCCGTCTCCACGATCCCGTCTGGAAAGTCGAAATCGGGATGATGCAGGGGCGGCTGCGACGTACCGGAACCGAGTCCGAACAGCGCACCAGTGTAATGCTGTGTGAAGAGCCCGAAATCCTCGCCCCAAAAGAAGGGAATCGGTTTCTCCTGATAGGTAAAATCCAGATTGTCAGCACATTCTTTGATGACATTGACCGCCTTTTCCGCGTTGTTCGAGGCGGCGAAATATTCTAGCCATCGGATTTCGCATTGCAGGTTTTCGCAAGCCGCTTCGGCTTTGGCTTTACTTTCGATTTCGGAGATAATCTGCTGGAGGTGAGCGTCTTCGCGGGTGCGGATGGTGAAGCGGAGCACGCCGTCGCCGGCGGCTACACCATAGGCTTGGCTGCCGACCCGGAACTCGATGAGGGTGGCCACACAGAAGTCGTCGCGAAGCACATCCCGCTGGTTCAGCGAGAGCACATAGTCGGTGATGCGCTGTGCTGCCGCAAATGGGGAAACGGCATTCCAAGGTTCGGCGGCATGGGCGGTCTTGCCCGTCAGCACGATGTCGCAGCTGACCACGGAGCAGGTGAAACTGCCTGGCCGGCAGATGATTGTGTTAGAAGGTTCGGCGGGAATGTTGTGCAGGGCGTAAGCGCAATCGATGTTGTAAGATTGCAGGATCCCGCTTTCGAGAATCTGCCGAGCGCCTTCGCCGGTCTCCTCCACGCCTTGGAAAAGCAGCAGCACTTTCCCCGACGGCAGCGGTTTCTCGTGCAGCATCTCCGCCACGCGCAGCATGATCGTGCTGTGCCCATCGTGCCCGCACTTGTGTGAAACACCCTCGTTCTCAGACTT
>JAEEIG010000106.1 GCA_016281255.1 Bacteroidales bacterium | reverse complement strand
GAAAGAAGAGTATCAGACATGACCGAACAGTCACCACGACACGTGTGCCATGTGCTTCTGCGGGGATGCAGATGCTTCCATAGCCACTATGCCGGAACGGTCGGAATAAAATTTTGGTGCGGTTACCGTGTCGCTACAGGTAGGATAGGCATCTCGCATCTCAAAAAAATGTACTTTTGCCGCCTGAAAATTACCGAAATGATGATATTCTACTTAGGCAGCTGGTATTTCCAGACGAAATTCCTAAAACGGCGCAAACCGTTGCAAACGGTGCTGTTCATCACCAACAGGTGCAACTTGTCGTGCTCGCACTGCAGCGTCTTTGACCACGAACACCCGACCGACAAAAGCTACGGGCAAATCCGCGAGGAACTGCAGTATTCTTACGGATTGGGATCCCGATTCGTCGATTTCGAGGGCGGTGAACCGACCCTCTGGCGCGACGGTGACCGTCGGATCAACGACCTCATCGACCTCGCGCACGAAATCGGCTTTTTCACCACCACCGTGACTACCAACGCACAACAACCCTTCGCAGGGCTCAAAGCCAACTCGATATGGGTCAGCATGGACGGCATCCACGAATATCATGACGCCGTGCGGGGCCAGGGCACCTTCGACAAACTGGTGAAGAATGTTGATAGCTGCGGTCATAAAGCCCTGAGCGCCAATATGGTGATTGATGCCAACAACTACGTCAACGTGATGGATACCCTGCAATTCGTGAAGGAGCACCCCACCTTCAAGAGCATCGCCTTCAACTTCTATACTCCTGCCTTCTTCAAAGACGAAGACCCTCTGATTTTGAATTGGGATAAACGCATCGAATTGATTGACAAGTTGATAGAACAAAAGAAGAAACGTATGCCCATCATGAATTCCGTCTCCGGACTGAAGCGGATGAAGGACCTGTCGTTCGAGAAGGCCTGCTGGATGTGCAACTACATCCTGCCTGACGGCACGCGCCTGCCCGAATGCGTGGGCAAGAGCGCGGGCGTATGCAACCAGTGCGGCTTCTGCATGGCAGGGGAAATGCGTTCCGTCATGGATTTCCGGCCGGATACATTGATGGCAGGGTTATCTCTTCGTGGTTGAACAGGCAATAGGCAAAAGGTAATAATAAAAAATATATTCATTAAGCAGCCTCGGAGAGGCAAAACGCACGGAGTGCAATTAACCCCACATAAGCAAAGCGCAATGTGGGGCCGGAAATAAATCACAATGGAAAAAATACGATACATATCCCTCAACAGCACCTCCCCGTACCACAACTTGGCGGCGGAGGAGTATCTGTTGCAGCAAACCAAAGACAATGTATTCATGTTGTGGCAGAATGACAACACGATTGTCATTGGCCGTCACCAGAACACGGCAGCGGAAATCAATCAGGAATACGTTGATAGTCATCATGTTAATGTAGTGAGAAGACAGACCGGAGGCGGTGCGGTCTTCCACGACATTGGGAATCTCAACTTCTCGTTCATCCAGAACATCGAGCCTGGTAGCAAGGAGATTGATTTCCTGAAGTATTTGCAGCCGATTGTAGATGCGTTGCAGTCGTTAGGTGTTCCGGCAGAGTTTTCCGGGCGCAACGACCTGGTGATCGACGGCAAGAAGATCTCCGGCAACGCCATGATGTTCTACGAAAACCGCGTGCTGGAGCATGGAACGCTGCTGTTCTCGTCCCAAATGGCGGATGTGGCGAACGCCCTCAAGGTCGATCCGAGCAAATTCGACGACAAGGCGGTAAAGTAGGTGGGCAGCCGCGTGACCAAGATCTCCAGACATCTTCCCGAACCCATGACCGTTTTGCAGTTCAAGGACTACCTGATGGACTTCATTATGAAGCAGAATCAAATGACGGAACTGCAGAATCTTACGAACGAAGAAGAGGCTGTCGTGGAGCAGCTCATGACGAAAAAATACCAGACTTGGGAGTGGAACTATGGCCGGTCGCCGGAGTATTCAATGAACAAGAAGCTGCGGACGAAGGGCGGCTCCGTGCAGGTGATTGCCGACATCCGCGAAGGCCACATCCGCGACTTGCAATTCTTCGGCGACTTCTTTGGCGAAAAAGACCCGCAAGAGCTTGCAGACCAGTTGATTGGCATCCGAATGGATAATTCGGCTATCGCTGATGTTTTGGCAAAGATCAACATCAACGAATATTTCCACAATGTGACAAACGAAGAAATGATTGATTTGCTGACAAAATGAAAATAGTTGTATTTGATCTCGATGGAACATTAATCAATTCGTTAGAAGACCTGGCGGATTCGGCTAACCATGTGCTGACGCAACACGGATTCCCGACGCATCCCGTGGATGCCTACCGCTATTTTGTGGGCGACGGCGTGCGCAAGCTCATCGAGCGCATCCTGCCCGCGGAGGAACGAACGGACGCGCAGATTGAGCAGTGCAAAGCGGAGTTTGTGGCGTATTACAAAATCCACATGGAAGACAAAACTTCTGTATATGAAGGAATTACGGAATTGCTCAAGGCATTGAAGGCCCGCGGGTTGAAGATTGCGGTGGCCACGAACAAAGTGCACAGTGCTGTGGCGCCGCTGATGGCCAAATACTTCCCCGGCATCCATTTCGACTCACTCATCGGGCAGCGCGAGGGCATCCCCGTGAAGCCCGCCCCGCAAATCATGTACGACATCCTGAAAGAGACTGGCTGCAGTGCATCAGAGGCTTTGCATGTGGGCGACACCGCCACGGACATGCAACTGGCGCACAACGCGGGCGTAACCCCCGTGGGCGTGCTCTGGGGCTACCGGCCGTTGGAGGAGTTGCAGGAGGCCGGGGCGCAGTTCATCATTGAGAAGCCGGAGGAACTGCTGGGGCTGGTGTAGTTCTTTTTTTAATGTTCATGTAAACACTCCTGCCAAGGCGGTCGCAATAGCAGGCTCTTCAATGCGTGACACCAAGAATAGCCGTTTTCCTAAATCTTTGAAGGAAGCGCCGAAATGATACAGCTCATTATCATCTATTATTAGAAACCGGTCGTGTACTCTTTGGACGGTCTTCAGATTGATGTACGGATATTGTGTGTTATAAACGTTAAGGTCTGTCTGAAGTTGAGGTGTGGTGCGTTCCGTGTAAATGGTGGCTGTTACATTCGGCAAGCGCTTGCTTAACAGCATTAGTACGGTTTCGTCTATGTAATTGTCAACCAGTTTGACGCATCTTTTGGCCTTACGAATCAAGTTTGCCACGAAAACGTAAGCATCAAAAGTTTCTCCATTAAAGAACAAACCAGCCTTGGGAGGCAACGCGGTCTGCACCATACTGTCGATCCGCTGGTTAATAGCGGAGATTTGCGAATCGTGCCCAGCTAAGCGCTGATCTATTTGAACCAGATGCGGACTCAGTACATATCCTCGGAACATGTACTCTTTAAGGATAGAATTTGCCCATTTGCGGAATTCAATTCCCTTTTGCGTATTAACACGAAACCCAACAGAGATGATGACGTCTAAATTGTAGAATTCAACACAACGCCGTACTATGCGCTTTCCTTCTTTCCGAACTTGTTCCAAAATGGAACTAGTTGACATTTTTTCTAATTCATGTTCTTCAAAGATATGTTGTAAGTGTTTTGTGATCGCCTGTCGTTGAGTGCCAAACAACACAGCCATCTGTGCTTGTGTCAGCCACACCGTGTCATCGGCTACCCTAACTTCAAGATTGATGTTTTCAGTGGGATGATAGATTACCACATTGTCTCGTTGGGTGGTTTTCAAAGGTTGCATATCTTCCATAGGTCAAACATTTTGTCATGGCAAAAATATAAAAAATAATAACTAATCAATAGTAAAAATTTCAACATTCGATTGTTGAAGTGGAAATAGGCGTTCACAGGAATGCAGAAATTAGCGGCCGGACGGTCGCTGAAAACTGCAAGATGCTATGCAAAGAATGTAATAGGAGGAAAAGCGGAAAATGATTATAGCACCCATATTACTACCCCGCCCTTCGGGCACCCCTTCTAAAATAGAAGGGGAATTGGGGATTCCCAACTGCTAACTACTAACTTCTAACTAATGAGACTGCTGCGGTGGCGGCAATGCCTTCGCCGGCACCCGTGAATCCCATCTTTTCGTTGGTCTTGGCCTTCACCGCCACGCGGTCGGGGTCGATGCGCAACAATTCAGCCAGCCGGTGGATAATCTGCTCAACATGCGGTTTCATTTTGGGCTTTTCCAAAACCAATGTGCAATCCAAGTTGTTG
>JAEEIG010000105.1 GCA_016281255.1 Bacteroidales bacterium | reverse complement strand
TGCAATTCGTACAGCGTCTGGAAATTGTAGTAATACAAGTAGGCGTTTTTCTTGGTCAGCTGGATTTTGTCAAACAACTCGCTGGCTTTTTCGTATTCGCCATCTTTGTAATATTGCATAGCCAACTGCTCCTCAGGGGTTTGCTGGGCAAACGCCAGTGAGGCCACAAGAATGAGTATGCAGGTCAGAAAGAATCGGCGCATGGGAATCATTAGTCAATCATGTCGAAGCCTGTGTATTTGCGCAGCACTTCGGGTACAATGATACCTTTGTCGGTTTGGTTGTTCTCTAACAGGGCGGCCAGCACGCGAGGCAGTGCCAAGGCGCTTCCGTTCAGGGTGTGAGCCAGTCGCATTTTGCCTGTGGCTTCGTCTTTGAATCTCAGTTTGAGGCGGTTAGCTTGGAAACTCTCGAAGTTGGAAACGGAGCTGACTTCCAGCCAACGCTGCTGGGCCTTGGAATATACTTCCAGGTCGAAGGTCAGGGCAGAGGTGAAGCTGATGTCGCCACCGCAGAGACGCAGTACTCTGAAAGGCAGACCGAGTTTGGTCAGCAGCGACATAGCGTAGGTTTTCATCTTCTCCAGGGTCTCGTATGAACGGTCGGGGTGCTCAATCACCACGATTTCCACTTTGTCGAACTGGTGCAGACGGTTCAAACCGCGCACATCCTTGCCGTAGGAACCAGCTTCGCGACGGAAACAGGCTGAATAACCGCAGTTCTTGATGGGAAAGTCGCTTTCTTTCAGAATAGTATCACGATAAATATTGGTGATGGGCACTTCAGCGGTGGGAATCAAATAGAAATCGTCCACTTCGCAGTGATACATCTGGCCTTCCTTGTCGGGTAGCTGGCCGGTACCGTAAGCGGAAGCTTCGTTCACCATGTAGGGAGGCTGGATTTCGGTGAATCCGTGCTGGACCGCTTCATCCAAGAAGAAGTCTATCAGTGCTCTCTGGATGCGGGCGCCTTTGCCTTTATACACGGGGAAACCTGCGCCGGTGATCTTACAGCCCAGGTCGAAATCGATGATGTCGTATTTTTTCACCAAGTCCCAGTGGGGCATGGCGTCGTAGTCGAAATTGGAGGCGTCGCCTTCGGTGTAAACGATTTCATTGTCAGCGGCGGTTTTGCCTTCTGGCACGGAAGCGTGGGGCAGATTGGGCATCAGGAACAGTCTTTCCTGAATTTTGTCAGCGGCTTCGGCTACTTTGGCTTGCAGCTGCTTTTCCACCTCTTTCAGCTCGGCGATGCGGGCTTTCATGTCAGCGGCCTCGGCGGCTTTGCCTTCCTTGAACAGCTTGCCGATTTCGGCAGAAAGTTTCTTCTGTTCCATCAGGTTGTCGTCAAGGCTTTTCTTGTTTTGTCTGATATCGACATCCAATTGCGAAATTTCGCTGATAATACCTTCAGCGTCAAAATGTTTAACCTTCAAACGGTCGATAACGAATTGGGGATTCTCGCGGATTAATTGAATCTGTAACATGTTGTTTTGTTTTTAGTCTTCGGCATTGAGAATGTCAGCGATGTGGATTACCTCAAGGCCCATTCCTTTGGATTGTATGAAGGCGTCCATGTGTTGCAGACAGTTGATGTCGGTAGAGGTCACATATTGGGCACCCATGGAATAAATTTTAGTCACGATTTTTTCAATCATCTGGTCCGACGCTTCCGGGTTGATGACTGAGAAACGTCCGTTGGCAGAGCAGCAGTCGTTCATGTCGGGATCGGTGAGGAGGTCGAGACCTTTGGTGTTTTTCAGCAGTATTTCGGCCTCATCCTGCAGTTCGTACATATTGCGGGCAGCGCACGACTTGAAATAGAAAACCCTTTGCGGAAAATGGTTGCCCACAGTGGTCAAGCCCAGCTGGTTGACGATGAAATCGCACAGCTCGTAGGTATTGGTCACAAAGAATTTCAGGTCGTTGACCACGCTTACATTGGTTAGCAACTGACTGTAATACTTGCGGATAAAGCCGGCGCAGGCGGCGGAGGGGATGACAAGGGGGAATTTGGTGTTCTCGTACTCGGCCATCATTTTCGCGCCTAACTCTTTGGCAGTTTCAATTTCGCCTGAAAAATAGAAATTCCGTCCGCAGCAGGTTTGGTCGGCGTTGTAATGCACCTCGAGACCCAACTTTTCCAACAGGCGCACAACGCTCTGTGCCACAGAGGGACTGAACATGTCCATTTCGCAGGGAATGAACAAATTAACATGATTGCCTTGATCTGCCATGATTTAATTTTTTAACCTGCAAAGATACAAAATTTTTCAATGTGCCAATTATCAATGTGCTAATGTGCCACGGCAAACGCATACTATTTTTTTCATCCTCTTTCTTTTATCGCCATGTTTGTATATTGCCATTGTATGCAGGCCGTAGGTCTGCAGGGTATGGTAGCCCAGGGTCAGGTGCAAAGCACCGCCACCCTGGGAGAATGACGGGTACGGAGTATGTTCGCGGCGTGGGTTGATTTTGCGCCGAAGCGGAGAATGCGACCGCCGCGAAACAGTTTTGCAGTAATATGAGGCTGTTTTTTTATATAAACAATTGATATTCAAAAAGTTATCAATAAAATTGCATAAGTTATTAACAATCAGTATGTTATATGATTTTTGTATTGATATTTTTTGTATATTTGCCTATTAATCAATAAATTGATATTATGGAAACGATTTTGTTGAATCATTTCTCCGAGTTGGAGGATCCACGGTGTCAGCACCTGGTGCTGCACCCCGCACGAAACATCATTTACATCACCCTCACCGCTGTCATCTGCGGTGTGAGGGGTTGGGAGGAGATTGAGGATTTTGCCAACGCCCGTCGCGAGTTCTTCGCGGGGCGGCTTGACTTGAGCAACGGCATACCCTCCCACGACACCATCAACAGGTTCTTCCAAGCCATCGACAGGGACACCTTCGCCAGATGCTTCATGAAATGGACGGCATCCATCGCCGAGGAGGTGGAGCACAGGACCGTCTGCATCGACGGCAAGACTATCCGCCGCGCCAGCAGGATGTCGGAGAACGAGGCTCCCATCCACGTCCTGAGCGCATGGGCCAGCGAGAACCGGATGGTACTTGCGCAAGTCTGCCTTGACTGGCAGGAGGACAAGGACAAGCAGGAGAACGAGATACTGGTGATCCCTGAACTGATAGACATGCTGGACTTAAAAGGTGACGTGGTTACCATAGACGCCATCGGCACCCAGGTGAAAATCGTCGAGAGCATCGCAAAGAAGGAAGCCGACTACGTCCTCTGCGTGAAAGCCAACCAGCCTACGCTGATGGAGGATATCGCCCGGTATTTTGACAGCCACCCCGGCCTCAACTCCCTTGTCCTGAACGAGTGTGACCACGGCAGGATAGAGCAGCGTTCCTACTCCCTGTCCACAGACCTGTCCTATCTTGCGGATGTGGACAGGTGGGAGAATCTTGCCGCCATTGTGAAAGTGCATAGCAGAAGCGTCAACAAGAAGACGGGGCTGGAAAGCGAGGAGAACAGGTACTTCATCACCTCTCTCACCGATGTTGACCGTGCGGCGGAGGCCATACGGAAACACTGGGGCGTGGAGAGCATGCACTGGTCGTTGGATGTCACTTTCGGAGAGGACGGAAGCGCCAAGAGAGCCCTGAACGCCGCCGTCAACTTCGATGTGGTCTGCAAGGTCGCCTTCAACCTGCTTAAAAATGACGGATACCAGCACCGGAAGAAAAACATGTCCATCAAACGCAAGATGCTACAGGCCATCCTTGACGAGGAGTACCTGACCTATCTGCTGGCCAAGTTGTAAGAG
>JAEEIG010000104.1 GCA_016281255.1 Bacteroidales bacterium | reverse complement strand
GTGTTGAACGTCATCAGGGCTAAATTGGTAGGCCGAATGTTCGCTGTCATCAAAAGGGATGAACTATACATCAAAAACTATGACAGATCTTCTTCTGAAAAAAAGTTATCAACACCCGTGCAAATATCATAAGAATAGTTAAATAATATTTTTAGAAACTTATCAAACCTCGAAGATCAATTTTAAAAATCGCAACATATTACGATTTTGGCAGCTCGATGTGAAATATTTTTTTATTTTTGCCAAAAATTTCAATATATTGGGATTTATGGATATGAAAGAAATTGGAAAAGTTATCAAGGATCGGCGTAAGGCACTGGGAGTGAACCAACAAACCTTATCCGAATTGTCGGGTGTGGCAATAAACACTTTGGTCTCTATTGAGCGTGGGGAAGGGAATCCTCAGTTGCAGACATTGCTAACTGTTCTCGACACCCTTGGACTGCAAATCGACATCAACCTTAAACAATTGAACTATGAGAAGATGTAAGGTATTTGTTCACGACATCGAGGCTGGTTCTTTGGTGGAGGCCGACAATGGCACATACACCTTCACCTATCGCGACGGATACTCCGGCGACCCCGTCAGTCTCTCCATGCCCATACGCGAGGAACCTTATCTTAGCGATTTCCTCTTCCCCGTCTTTTTCAACATACTTTCTGAAGGCGCCAACCGACAGGTTCAATCCCAATTGCTCCACATTGACGAAAACGATGATTTCGGCATCATGATGGCCACCGCCGGATGCGACACCATCGGTGCTGTAACCGTAAAACCAGACAAGATATGAATGAGATAACCGTATGTCCATCAACACTTAAAGAAGGTCACCAAACCTACTGTCCAGAGGCGCGCAAACGGCTTTTTGATGGGAAGCCTGTTTCACACATACTCTCTTTCGACAGTCCCAATAATGACGCTTCCTCTGACCGTGATTATCTGTACCATGTGGGGCGAATCTCGCTTTCAGGTGTGCAACCTAAAGCCAGTTTGGTGATGAATGCTGAAGGACTGCTTGAGAAGCCGGCCGAGGGGAAACGAGGACAATATATCCTGAAACCAGCCCCCGTCTCCTATTCTCTGCTTGAGCGCAAATACTGTCCTGCCAACGAGCACTTGACCATGCAATTGGCATCTCAGGTTTATGGCATAGAGACGGCAGAAAACGCGCTGTGCTTTTTCCGTGACGGCGAAGCCGCCTACCTTACCAAACGTTTCGATGTGGCTCCCGATGGCGGAAAATATCAGCAAGAAGACTTCGCCTCTTTGGGTGGCCTGACCAAAGCCAATGGCGGTAGCGACTACAAATACAGTGTTCTCAGTTATGAGGACTGTGCTGACATCATTCGTCAATATGTTCGTGCTGCACAAATCGATCTATTAAGGCTCTATCGCGTCATTCTTTTCAACTACCTTACGCTCAACGACGACGCTCATTTGAAGAATTTTTCCTTGATAAACCGTGACGATGGAGAATATCGCCTTGCGCCCGCCTATGACCTTATCAACACCAGCCTCCACTTATATAAACCCCGCATTTTTGCTTTGGACAAGGGGCTCTTCAAAGAGGGAATGCAACTAAGTGACACACGCACGATTGGGCGCGGTGATTTTGAAGAGTTTGGCCGAAGAATCGGATTACCAAAGCGTGTGGTAACTCGCGAATTGAACCGCTTCGCCTCTGAACAACCATTAGCACAAGAGCTAATCAACCGTTCGTTTTTGTCGGACGAGCTAAAAAACAACTACCTCCAATCCTATAGTTACCGTCGATTCACACTAACTTCTCATCACCTATGACACCATTCGAAATCACCATACTCGGCTGCGGGAGCGCGAAACCGACACTGCGGCATCACACCACCTCGCAGATTGTCTGCCTGAAGGGGGCCCCCTATATGATCGACTGCGGGGAAGGCACGCAAGTGCAGCTGATCAGATACAAGATCCACACCGGGAAGCTCGACCACATCTTCATCAGCCACTCCCACGGCGATCACTGCCTCGGACTGGCCGGACTGCTTTCCTCCCTCGCGCTCGACAACCGCAGCAACGACCTACACCTCCACGTGCCAGCCGATCTGGAGCCGATCCTGCAGGCGCAGATCGACTTCTTCGTGCTACACCGGAACTTCAACATCCACATCCACCCCATCAGCTGCCCACAGCCAACCGAGATTTTCGAAGATAACAATGTGAAAGTCACCGCGTTTCCGCTCGACCACCGCGTGCCGTGCTATGGGTTCCTGTTCCAGGAACAGCCCGGCGACCGACACATCAAGTCCGAGTGCATCCGGCAATATGGCATCCCTTACGACGCCATCCGAAGCATCCAACACGGCCATGATTTCACCACTGCCGACGGACAGCTGATTCCGAACCAAGAGCTCACTACCCCACCCGACCCCACGCGCAGCTACGCCTACCTTTCCGACACCCTCGTGGTGCCGCAATACGCCGAAATGCTGCAAAACGTGGACCTCCTTTACCACGACGCCACTTACTGCGCCGGCGATGAAGAGCTCGCTTACAAATATTACCACGCCACTTCCAAGCAGGCGGCGGAGTTCGCGAAATCGTGTAACGTCAGAAAGCTCCTGTTAGGGCACTTCTCCTCGCGCTACAAAGATGAAAACGGTTTGTTGGAACACGCCACCAACGTCTTTCCCGACACGCTGCTGGCGGATGAGGGACTGACAGTGGCCATCGGCGGATAACTTATACGCCTGCCTCCCCTGTCATTGGTCATCCTTTTCCGGCTTTTGCCTCTTTCACGCTTGCGCCAACTGCAAACCAAAAAGAAAGGCCCCTCTTTCGAGGAGCCTTCCCTTTAATCAGTTCAGCAAACTGAAGATTAGTAAGCGATGCCTTGAGCGATCATGGCGTCAGCAACTTTGATGAAGCCGGCGATGTTAGCGCCCTTCACATAGTTGATGTAACCGTTAGCCTCGGTACCGTACTTCACGCAGTTGTCGTGAATGCTGTTCATGATGCCGTGCAGTTTAGCATCGACTTCGGCAGCGGTCCAGCCCAGGTGAGCGGCGTTCTGGGTCATTTCGAGACCAGAAGTAGCAACACCACCGGCGTTAGCGGCTTTACCAGGAGCGAAGGAGATACCAGCCTTTTGCAGTTCAGCAACAGCGTCAGCCG
>JAEEIG010000103.1 GCA_016281255.1 Bacteroidales bacterium | reverse complement strand
GGCGTGTCGAACTTGTGGAAATGCAACTCCACCACCTGCTTCTGCGTGATGGCAGTGAACAACTCACCCAACAGACTCTTTCCTTCCAAAGGATTCTTGGTGAACGACACAATCTGGCGGTCAGTCTTCACTTTGAGACTTTCCCTGAGCCTTTCCAAGCCCTCAAGATTCGGGAGGCCGTCAAATTGTCCAAGGAGGGTGAAGGCTTCGCCAAGCAGATGTTTCTCGTCATCCGTAAGCTTCTGCGTGAAGATGGAGAACGATGGATCCGCATAACGATGGCAACTTTTCTTGACTGTCTTGAGGGTTCGTGGACTTACATCATCAATCTGATAATGCTCCATCTCAGCGACAAAAGGGCTTTCGTATTCCAAATAATGAAGATCAAGTTCAATGGTACGACGGCTTACATGCTGTTCCCTTTCTTCCAACTCCTCGTTGACCAGACGGCACAAATCCTCGGTCGAGTAGTTGTGATAACGGTTTGCTAACAACTTGTCGAGAATGTAGTAGCGCGTGACAGCGTTTTTGTTTGCGGGCATAATGTTTCGATTTTTCCGGCTGCAAAAATACGAATAATTCACGAAACCTATTTTCGTGCCGACAACATGATTATCATCACTAATTAAATACAGCTGCAATATTACGGGTGCGTTTGTTTAGGCTGAAGAAAGTGGGGAACGGACTTCGCGTGCCGGGGGCACGATATCCTAATAACCCCACATCAGCGTAACGAAGTGGAGCGCAGTGTGGGGTGACGGCGGCGGCACGTCGATGGCGTGTTGAAAACACGCTACTATTAGCGAGTCGAGTAGTGGCGTGCCTCTGGCACGCAGACATCCGCCGCGCATTCCACCCCACACTGCGGCCTATCGGCCTTAGTATGGGGTTATTAGAATTGCGTGCTTTCAGCACGCTCAGCACTCCCTGATTCTCTCTTCCTCTGCCCCAACTCCCTCACCGTGCGCTCCACCACTTGCTGCTCGCTGTGGCAGAGACATTTCAGGTTGTTGAATTCGGTCACGATATAAACTTTGACTATTGACTATGACTTTTGCCTTTAAACAGAAGGTATCACTTTACTCCACCAATTCCTCCGGACAGTCGTACATAACCTTAGCATGGTTGGTGCGGATGAGTTGGCTGTCGAGGCAGTGGCCCGTGGCGGGATCTAGGATGTCCCGATAGACCTCGCCGTTGCGATAGACGACCCCGTCTTCGCGAGTGAAACGTTCATTCTCGATATGGATGTGGAAGGTGTGGAGCTGGGGTTCAGCCGCGCGGAGCTCGCCGCACAGATATTCGTCATCCACCCAAAGCCGGAGCTGATAGGTGTTGACCGAATCATTCCTCACCCGGTAATCAAGGTAGTTGTACGAGATGCTGGTGCCGGTGCCGAACGGAATTTGCCGACCGAAATCGGGGAAAAGGTCCAAACCGTCGTGATGATGGTGCTCCGTGATGGTCAGCTCGCTATGCAGAACCATCCAGTGGATCAGGTTCGACAGTTGGCACATCCCGCCGCCAATCCCTTGCGCTGGCTGCCCTTTCGCGATGGTAAGCCCCTCTTTGTAGCCCTTCCGCTTAGTGGTTCGGCCGATGCACTTCCAGACCGAGAAGGTCTCGCCGGGACGAATCAGCAGTCCGTCAATGTGTTTCACGGCCAAAGCCAAATTGGTGGCCTTGTTCTCCTGCAATTGCATATTGACATTGCCCAATCGGCGACGGATAAGAGAGTTGTGCTGCCAAACAAGCTCAGGCAATGCTGTTGTTGATCTTTCTTTGGCAAAGAGAGTCTTCTGGGAAAGATCCTTCAGATGCCGCTTCAGGATTTCCTTCTCCGTCGAAAGACGATAGGTAAAAGGTGATATTTCACAAAACAGTTTCCGTTTCATTGTTGGGGTGAAAAACAAGATGAGATCAATCGATATACGACCAAAGATAAAACCAAATGATAACGAATACCACGGCAAGGAAAATGTAACAGGCCGAAATCATAAGGGTACTGAACTTCTTGAACTTGAATTCATTGACCATATTCCAAAGATTCAAAGGTAATCCAGTGAAAATCAACACAATAAAATTGTAAAATCCCATCACCAAACAAATAAAAAACATTTGGGACGGATATGAAATTTGACCAACAGGAATATTCCCGTATATGCGATACGCCTGCACGAGGGTGAGGAGAAAGGATATATACCACCCCATCATCAAAACCCAGGTGATGACCATCAGGACTTTCAGAATAACGCGTAAAGTGTTGTTCATCGAAAAAAATTCAGACGAAATGTAAACGAGATGAGTTGAAAATTATTGTGCTATCGCCCTCCCCAGCGCCTCCGCTTCCGCCATCGCTTTCGTTCCCCGAACGCCGCCCTTCTCTTTCGCGCCGCGCACGAGCACGTGGCCCGCGTCTTCGATGTGGAAGAAGTTGAGACAGAGTTGGTATTGGGTGAGGATACTGTCGAAGAGCTCGGGCAGGGAGGCGGCACCGACCAAAAGGAGGGCGGCCTTCCGGATGTGGAAGGTGTCGCGGATGGGGTTGTGACAGCGGTCGATGAAGGCCTTCAGCTGCGCACTCAAACCATAGAAATAGACCGGCGAGGCGATGACAAGCATGTCGGCATTTGCCAACTTGCTGTATATAACAGGCATATCGTCCTTTTGAACGCAAGCGTTACCCACGCTCGTGAAGCAGGCGTTGCACCCCATGCATGGATGCACCGTGTAATCGTGCACCGAAACGACCTCCACATGGTTTTTCTCTGAAGCGCCTTTGGCGAAAGCTTCCACAAGCAGGTCGGTGTTACCGTTTTTGCGCGGACTGCCGGAAAGAATCAGGATGTTCATATCAAAGATGTTTTATTTAATGTCATAAGCTTGTTTAATGTCCCAATCCCACCATTTCAATTCCAACAAGAAAGCAATCATATCGTTTTCAAAACTCTTTTTGACCAGTTCTTATGAAATGTCCCTCCTGAACGGCGGCAAAGGTCGCGACAACGGCTATAATAGCCATTGGCACGACAGATTCCAGAAACAGGGTCAATGGAACTCCGACGAAAAGCAGAAGACCGGCCGCCTTGTTGGCGATGGTGTGCGGGAAGAGAAATCTCTTGTACATCACTATGGCGGAAATCTGGTTGATGATTTTGATGACAACGATTGCCGCGCCCCAGAACCAAAGCCAATGGGGAAGTGCCAAAACGGGGATCAGCTTTATGCAGCTGCTGATCACAAACGCCAAATCTGCCAGACTGTCCAACATTGCCCCCGTTTTGCTTTCGCAGTGGAGTTTCCTTGCAAAAAAACCATCTGCCATATCGCTCAGCCCGCAGACGAAATACATCACCCAAAATGCGACACTTCCCACATCGGAAAAGAGGAGACCGAGAGCGCCCAAGAACCGGAGAACTGTTATGAAGTTCGGGATGTGCTTCATTTGACTATAAAATTCGCGACCGCAAACACCAGATGGCACACCGCAAAAACCGCAGCAGCCAGATGAAGTTGGGGAGCATCACCAGCAGGAAGAGAAGCAAGCCCCACGGGCCGAAGCCGAAACGGTATTTGTTTAGCGGTGTCACAGTGTTTCGATGGTTTTCTGCAATGCCTCGAAAAAACGCGCCGCATCCCCGCAGTCCTTCGTCTTCACCAGCATCGCCATCGGTGCCGTCATCCACATCTCGAAAGCGAAGGCACGCGGGGTTTCCTGGGGTTGTACTTCGGTTTTCATACTTATCTCCTCTTGAACACCACCAGCTCGGCATCCGCACCGTCCTTCCCGTACTCGCTCACGAGAATGTAGTGTTCGTCGCAGGCAATTCCGAAGCAGCGGTCGTCGCCTTTTTCCACCTGGTTGCCCCAATACGTGGCATTGTCGTCGAGGAGTTTCACCTTGTTGCCGTTGATGACATATTCCATGTTGACGAACGAGCCTTGCAGGATGAAGAGGTTGTCGATGTGCGGCATACCCTTGATGCCCAAAGCATTGACCTCATCAACAAGTTGTTGCTTGATGGGCGAGGTGGCGTGCGGAAGCTGGTCGGCGGGCAGCTGCCAACGCTTGAGGTTGGGATAGTACTGACGCAGAACCTCCTTGTATGCCTCTCGGATAAGGCTTTGGCCGGTGTTCTTGTTGTACTCCTCTACGAATTGGCTACAGAACTCCACCATCTCTTCCATGGTGAAGTCGCCGGTGAACGCACCGTCTTTGTAGCAGTAGATGCAGTATTCTTCGTTTCGGCTGCCGTCGGCG
>JAEEIG010000102.1 GCA_016281255.1 Bacteroidales bacterium | reverse complement strand
GCCTCTTCCATTCTGAGAACGTGCGCGTCCCATTCCTGTTTGCGCTTTTCATCAGCCTCTTTCATTCTGCGATCATGCTCTTCCCAGCCCTTTTTGCGCTTTTCTTCGGCCTCTTTCATTCTGCGATCATGCTCTTCCCAGTCTTTTTTACGTTTGTTATCGGCCTCTTCCATTCTGAGAACGTGCGCGTCCCAGTTCTGTTTGCGCTTTTCATCAGCCTCTTTCATTCTGCGATCATGCTCTTCCCAGCCCTGTTGGATTTCAGCGCGCCATTCTTTCCGTTCTTTGCGATCCTCATGGATACACCTGATCTCTTCGCGGATGGCAGCCCGAATCTCATGATATTCTTTTTGGCTCTGTTGCCATGCTTCTCTAATCTCTTGTCTCAAATCCTTGAATTCTTTACGCTGCTCGTTGTGGAGCATGTGGGTTAATTGATTCGTTTCTCTGACCTGCATATTCGTGTCTTGCATGGTCTCGATGACGGTTGTCCATTCCGGGACGTTGTTTGGAATAAGATTGTTCATGATTCTGATAATTTAATTATACGCTGCAAAGATACAATAAGAATTGTCTTTTGTCAAGTGGTTTTTGAATTATTTTTTGATATTGATTCACAGTCAGTTGGATTTTATTTGTTAAAAAATCAGTTTGTAATAGTTAATTTTTAAAAACAAATTTTGCGGATTTTTGACGAATGGATGCAAAAAGAAGGTGTTTGGCCCAAAAAAAAGTGTATCTTTGCCTTTTGCCCCCAAAGGCGATTTTTGAAACTAAAACCATCTGACTATGAGTAAGTTCACGCACTTGCATGTGCATACCCAATATTCTATTCTGGACGGCATGTCCTCTATTCCCGCGTTGATCGACAAGTGTGTCGCCAACGGCATGAATTCCATGGCTATCACCGACCACGGCGTGATGTACGGAATCAAGGAGTTCTCGGACACGGTGGCGAAGAAAAACGGCAAGGTGAAGGACGAAATCAAGGGGTTGGAGAAGCAGTTGGCGGAACTTTCCGACGAGTCGGAAATTGCGGAATGTCAGCAGAAAATCGCCGCGTTGAAGCGGAAAATCTTCAAACCGATTTTCGGCTGCGAGGCTTATGTGGCGAGGGTGACCAACACCAATCCTGCCGGCAGCCGCCTCGTGAAGGAGCACAAGGAGAACGGCAGCGGTTACCATCTGATTTTGCTTGCCAAAAACGAGCAGGGCTACCACAACCTCTGCAAAATCATCTCGCAGGCTTGGATCGACGGCAAATACTACCGTCCGCGTATCGACCGTTCGTTGCTGGAACAGTACCACGAGGGGTTGATTGTCTCTTCCGCCTGTCTGGCGGGCGAGGTCCCGCGCAACATCACCAACGGCGATTACGAGAAGGCCAAGGATGCCGTGATGTGGTTCAAGAACATCTTTGGGGATGATTATTATCTTGAAATACAACGACACAAGACCGACAAGCCTGGCGGTGACCGTACCGTTTACGAGCAGCAGCAGATTGCTAACGAGGGCATCTTGCGATTGGCGGCGGAGACCAACACGAAGGTGATTGCCACCAACGATGTCCACTTTGTGAACGAGGAGGACGGCGAGGCGCACGACCGGCTGATCTGCCTCAGCACGGGCAAGAAAGTCGATGATACCGACCGTATGCACTACACCAAGCAGGAGTGGCTGAAGACGCCCGAGGAGATGGCGGAGATTTTCGCGGATGTGCCCGAGGCGCTGGCCAACACGCAGGAAATCGCGGACAAAGTGGAGGTTTATGCGCTGAAACATGCGCCTATCATGCCGATGTTCGAGATTCCGGAGGAGTTCGGTACCGTGGAGAGCTACAAGCAGAAGTACTCCGAGGAGGACCTCCGTGCCGAGTTCGAAAGCGGAGAGGGAGGGGAAGGACGTATCGAGAAATTAGGCGGCATTGAGAAGGTTTACCGTATCAAACTGGAGGCAGACTACCTCCACAAGCTTACAATGGACGGTGCGAAACTGCGCTACGGCGACCCCATCGATCCGGAGATTCTGGAACGCATAGAGTTCGAGTTGAGTGTGATGCGCAACATGGGTTTTCCCGGCTACTTCCTCATTGTGCAGGACTTCATCGCGGCCGCCCGCGCCATGGGCGTGTCGGTGGGCCCCGGTCGTGGCTCCGCGGCAGGTTCCGTGGTTGCCTACTGCCTGAAAATCACCGATGTGGATCCGCTGAAGTACGACCTGCTGTTCGAGCGTTTCCTGAATCCCGACCGTATCTCCCTGCCCGATATCGATGTGGATTTCGATGATGAGGGACGTTACAAAATCCTCAACTGGATTATCCAGAAATACGGCAAAGAGAAAGTGGCGCATATCATCACTTACGGCACGATGGCCACGAAATCGAGCATCAAGGACGTGGCGCGCGTGCACGATCTGCCGATTCCAGAGTCGGACCGCCTCACCAAGATGATTCCGGTGAAGCTGCCCGAGGACCCGAAAACACACAAGGCCCCCAAGGTGAACATCAAGAACTGCCTCGAATGCGTGCCTGAATTCAAGGCGGCATACGACAGCAGCAAGCAGATTCACGACATCATCGACTACGCCTCTCAGCTGGAAGGCACGGTGCGTCAGGTGGGTATCCACGCCTGCGGTGTCATCATCGGTGCAGACGACCTCACCAAGTTCGCTCCGCTCTCCACCGTGGAAGACAAGGAGGCGAAGGAGGACATCATCGTCACCCAATACGAAGGTTCTGTGATCGAGGATGTGGGATTGATCAAGATGGACTTCCTTGGTCTTTCCACCTTGACCATTCTCAAGGAAGCGATCTCTAACATCAAGAAATCCAAGGGGATAGATATTGATATCGACCATATTCCGTTGGACGACCCCTTGACCTACCAACTTTTCTGCGACGGCGACACCGTGGGTACGTTCCAGTTTGAATCCGGCGGTATGCAGAAGTATTTGCGAGAGCTGCAACCCTCTACCTTTGAGGATCTTATCGCTATGAATGCGCTATATCGTCCCGGTCCCATGGACTACATTCCGCAGTTCATCGACCGCAAACAAGGCCGCGAGCCGATTGTCTATGACATCCCCGTCATGGAGAAGTATTTGAAGGACACCTATGGCATCACGGTCTATCAGGAACAGGTGATGTTGCTGTCACGATTGCTGGCCAACTTCACCCGCGGCGAGTCCGACACGTTGCGTAAGGCCATGGGTAAAAAGCTGAAAGACAAGTTGGATGCCTTGAAACCCAAGTTCATTGAAGGCGGCAAGGCTAACGGCCACGATCCCGAGGTCTTGGAAAAAATCTGGGCCGACTGGGAGAAATTCGCTTCCTATGCTTTCAACAAGTCGCACGCCACCTGTTACTCGTGGGTGGCCTACCAAACGGCCTATCTCAAAGCGCATTACCGTGCCGAGTTCATGGCTGCCAACTTGACGAACAGTGTCACCGATATCAAGAAAATCACCACCTTCATCGACGACTGCCAAAAGAGCAACATCGTGGTGAAGGGACCCGATATCAACGAGTCGGACGAGACCTTCACCGTGAACAAGGACGGCGATATCCGTTTCGGTTTGGCGGCGTTGAAGGGTGTCGGGTTCAGCGCGGCGACCAGCATCGTGGAGGAGCGCAACGCCAACGGCCCCTATACCAGCATCATGGACTTCTTTGAGCGCGTCAATCTTGGCAGCTGTAACAAGCGTTGCTTGGAATCGTTGGCATACGCCGGCGCGTTCGACTGCTTCACCGACATCCACCGGGCGCAGTATTTCATCACCAATGACAAGGGACGAAACACCATTGACATGCTGATTTCCCGTGCTTCGTCGAAAGAACAGCACGCCACGCAAATCGACATTTTTGCGGAGATGTCCAATGAATCGGCTGGCGCAGTGGAAGATACCTTTGTCTTCCCCCAGTGTGACCCCTGGAACTACTACGACCAGCTCAAGTATGAAAAAGAGGTGGCCGGCTTTTTCATCTCCGGGCATCCGCTGAAGGAGTATCAGGTGATCATTGACAGCTTCACCAACGCTGACATGTCGATGATGGAAGATACCGACTTCCTGGCGCGCACCGTTCAAAGCGGCAAGGGCATCCAGGTGGCGGGCATCGTGAGCAGTGTGATGAGCGGCGTTAGCAAGACCGGAAACCCTTATTGCAAGGTGGTTTTGGAAGACAACAGCGGGATGTGGACCTGGTTCCTGCGCGGTTCCAATTTCGAGAAAAACGAGTGGCTGCTGAAGGTCGGTAACCGTATTTTTATCAATGCTTCGGTGAAACAGAACTCATGGGTGGACAAGAATACCCAGCAGACTGTGGTGCGCTACGACGTCAATCCCGTCTATATCTACCCCATCAACGAGGTGTACGAGAAGCTGTGCAAAGGGGTGCAGCTGCAGTTGCAATTGCGCGACATTACCGGCGGTTTGGCTTTGAATATCAAGGAGATGCTGGACAAATATTCCGGCAAGACCCCGTTCAATATCCGCATCTTTGAGAAGGACAGAAATTTCCATTCCGATTTCTTCAACTTCGCCGCGAAGGTGAATCCTGAGGAGTTTGTGCGCAACTTCACCCTGCCGGCAGACTATAAATTGGTGCTGCTGAACAGTTAAAGGAAAGATATCTGCGATTTTAGTCATAAAAAAGAGGCAATGTCGATTGCCTCTTTTTTTGTCGGATGTCAGCTTGTCTATTGCTTGATCAGTTTCAGGTTGATGACATGGCTGTCGGTGAATATCCTGACCAAGTAAACGCCGGATGGCAAGATGGCCACATTGAATTCTGTGCCGGCGTCGCGCATGATCAGTCGGCCTCCCAGATCATAGAGGTTCACGGTGCAGTGTGGTGAATCCAGTCCGATGATGCGGCAGATGCTTTGGGTGGGGTTGGGCGCGAGGTAAACGTTGGCGCCCGTCATGTGTGTCGGGATGCCAACACTGGTGGTCAGATGGAGCGTGACCGTGCTGTCGCAGCCGTTTTCGCCGGTGAATGTCTGTGTGTAATCTCCTGAAGCACAGTAAAGTTCGCCGGTCCATTCGTAGCAGCTGTCCGCGGTCTCAATAGTGAAATCAGAGATGGTAGGTTGGTTGATGGTCAGATGCAGGGTGTCCACTTGCGTGCATCCGTTCACATCCAAGTGAGAGTAGGTGTAGTCACCGGATTCAGTGTAGGTAGTTCCGTTCCAGGTGAAACTCTCGCATGCTGTCTCGGTAACAGCGGAGTGGATCGGGTTGTTGATAGTCAAATGTAGCGTATCGACTTGCGTGCAACCGTTTGCATCCAAGTGGGAGTAGGTGTAATCACCGCTCTCAGTGTAGGTTTCACCGTTCCAAGTGTAGCTTTCGCACGCGGTCTCGGGAGTGCTGGTGTGGACCGGGTTGCGAAGTGTCAGATGCAGGGTGTCCACTTGCGTGCAACCGTTATCGTCGAGGTGACTATAGGTGTAGTCGCCACTTTCGGTGTAGGTTTCATCTTTCCAAACGAAGCTTTCGCAAGCGGTTTCGGTGACAGAGGTGTGGGTCGGGTTGTTGATGGTCAGATGCAGGGTGTCCACTTGCGTGCAACCGTGTGCGTCAAGGTGAGAGTAGGTGTAGTCACCGGATTCGGTGTAGGTCTCACCGTTCCAGATGAAAGACTCGCAGGCGGTTTCGGTGACAGCGGTGTGGATGGGATTGTTGATGGTCAAATGTAGCGTATCTACCTGTGTGCAACCGTTCGCGTCGAGGTGAGAGGAGGTGTAAACGCCACTCTCCGTATAAATTTCGTCGTTCCAGGAAATACTTTCGCAAGCAATCAAGATCAGAGAAGTGTGTGCCGGGTTGTTAATCGTCAAGTGCAAAGTATCGACCTGTGTACAACCATTCGCATCTAAGTGAGAGTAGGTATAGTCGCCGGATTCGGTGTAGGTTTCGCCGTTCCAAACGAAACTTTCGCAAGCGGTTTCGGTGACAGAGGTGTGGGTCGGGTTGTTGATGGTCAGATGCAGGGTGTCCACTTGCGTGCAACCGTTATCGTCAAGGTGACTATAGGTGTAGTCGCCACTCTCAGTGTAGGTGGTTCCGTTCCAAACGAAACTTTCGCATGCGGTTTCGGTGATAGCGGTGTGGGTCGGGTTGTTGATCGTCAAGTGCAGCGTATCGACTTGCGTACATCCGTTTGCGTCAAAGTGAGAGTAGGTGTAGTCGCCACTCTCAGTGTAGGTCTCACCGTTCCAGGTGAAACTCTCGCAAGCGGTCTCGGAGACGGCGGTGTGAATGGGATTGTTGATGGTCAAGTGCAAAGTATCGATCTGAGTGCATCCGTTCACATCCAAGTGAGAGTAGGTGTAGTCGCCGGATTCGGTATAGGTTTCGCCATTCCAGGAAATACTTTCGCAAGCAATCAAGATCAGAGAAGTGTGTGCTGGGTTGTTAATCGTCAGATGCAGGGTGTCCACTTGCGTGCAACCGTTATCGTCAAGGTGACTATAGGTGTAGTCGCCACTCTCAGTGTAGGTGGTTCCGTTCCAAACGAAACTCTCACAAGCGGTCTCGGTGACGGCGGTGTGAATGGGGTTGTTAATCGTCAGGTGCAGGGTATCGACTTGCGTGCAACCGTTATCGTCAAGGTGACTATAGGTGTAGTCGCCACTCTCAGTGTAGGTGGTTCCGTTCCAAACGAAACTCTCGCAGGCGGTTTCGGTGACAGCGGTGTGGACCGGGTTATTGATGGTCAGGTGCAAAGTATCGACCTGTGTACATCCGTTTGCGTCGAGGTGAGAGTAAGTGTAGTCGCCACTCTCGGTGTACGTTTCGCCGTTCCAGGTGTAGCTTTCGCAAGCGGTTTCGGTAATTGCAGTGTGTATCGGGTTATTGATGGTCAAGTGAAGGGTATCCACTTGAGTACAACCATGTGCGTCAAGGTGACTGTAGGTGTAGTCACCGGATTCAGTATAGGTTTCACCATTCCAGGTGAAGCTTTCGCAAGCGGTCTCGGAAACAGCGGTGTGAATGGGATTGTTGATGGTCAGGTGCAAAGTATCGACCTGTGTACAACCATTAGCGTCCAAGTGAGAGTAGGTGTAATCACCACTTTCGGTGTAGGTTTCGCCGTTCCAGGTGTAGCTTTCGCAAGCGGTTTCGGTAATTGCAGTGTGTATCGGGTTATTGATGGTCAAGTGAAGGGTATCCACTTGCGTACATCCGTTCGCATCCAAGTGAGAGTAGGTGTAGTCGCCGGATTCGGTGTAGGTTTCACCGTTCCAAACGAAACTCTCGCAAGCGGTTTCGGTAATTGCAGTGTGTATCGGGTTGTTGATGGTCAGGTGAAGGGTATCCACTTGCGTACATCCGTTTGCATCCAAGTGGGAGTAGGTGTAATCGCCACTTTCGGTGTAGGTTTCACCGTTCCAAGTGTAGCTTTCGCAAGCGGTTTCAGTGACAGCGGTGTGAATCGGATTGTTGATGGTCAAATGTAGCGTATCTACCTGAGTGCATCCGTTTGCGTCGAGGTGACTATAGGTGTAGTCGCCGGTTTCAGTATAGGTCTCATTGTTCCAGGTGAAACTCTCGCAGGCGGTTTCGGAAACAGCGGTGTGGACCGGATTGTTGATGGTCAGGTGTAACGTATCGACCTGTGTGCAACCGTTTGCATCCAAGTGTGAGGAGGTGTAAACGCCGCTCTCCGTATAAATTTCGCCATTCCAAGAAATACTTTCGCAAGCAATCAAGATCAGAGAAGTGTGTGCTGGGTTGTTGATGGTCAGGTGCAGCGTATCGACTTGCGTACATCCATTTGCGTCGAGGTGACTGGAGGTGTAAACGCCGCTCTCAGTGTAAGTTTCATTGTTCCAGGTGAAGCTTTCACAAGCGGT
>JAEEIG010000010.1 GCA_016281255.1 Bacteroidales bacterium | reverse complement strand
GAAATCGAGGTCGTGGATGTTTACGGGAAGACGGTCCATGCCGTTGTAGAGACGCGCCATGGCACGTCTCTACCAATCCGAATCAACGTCTCGTCCCTCTCCGCAGGCATGTATTTCGTGCGCGTGGTGACAGAGACAGGGGTGATTACCAAACCGTTCGTCAAGAAATGATGAATTATGAATGTTATTCCTTAAGCAGCCTCGGAGAGGCAACACGCGCGAAGCACAAGTAACACCACACAGGCGAAGCGCAGTGTGGTGCGCGCGAAGCACAAGTAACACCACACAGGCGAAGCGCAGTGTGGTGTCCACAAAGAAACATAAAACCCAAACAATATGAAGAAACTTTACACCATCCTCATCGCAATGCTGCTCTGCGGAGCGGTGCAGGCACAGATAGACAGCCTGCAGCAGATCCCGGCCTCGATGCCGTATTCCTGCGACTTCAACAACCAGACCGAGAACGCTCGCTGGATCCTCACCCGGAGCGGCAACGTCTATACCTCGTATCTGAACCATTTCACCATCGGTTCGGGCACGTCCATGGCGGGCGGGACGGACAAGTCGCTCTACATCAGTAACGATACGTCGCTACTCGAAACATACGGGGCGAACATTGAGTCGAGCCACTATTATGCCGACCGTATCATCGACTTCGGCTCGGTTCCTCAAAACTACGAGCTGGAACTCGACTGGAAAGCTTCGGGATACCAAAGCGGAGGGTATATCTATGGCGGGTTGAAGGTCTTCCTGCGTGACACGACGGACCTGATGCCGGACGGCGCACCGAGCTACAGTACTGAGTATTTGGAACTTGCCGTTGGCGACACCGGTTGGAGGCACATTCGTGTCCCCCTGCACAATGTTTCCGGTTTGAAGACGCTGCAGTTCTACACATGGGGGTACCACAACCCCAGTGCCGGAAATGTTCCGGCGGCTATCGACAACATTTCGATCACACCTTCCACGTGCGACGCGCCGCAGTTCACGGTAACCGTTGACGGCGCGGATGCCATCCTCAACTGGCAGGGAACTGACACCGACACATTCCTGATTATCTATAGGCCGGCAAATGGCACTGCACAAAACAGTATAAATGAGATTGTTAGTGGCAATTTGGCGACCATTACGGGACTGGTTCCCAACACGGAATATATTGTCTGGATGGCGAAAATCTGCGACGGAGACACGTCCGCAATGGACCTGGGCACGCACTTCATCACGGGGTGCGGCACGTACATTGCCCCGTTTGAGGAACACTTTGCTTTAAATCAGCACTGCTGGACGCTTGGTCCGGGCTTCAATTTGCTTTCAAATTCCATCTACACAACGAATTTCGCTTCCTATTCCAGCGGGCAAATTTCCGGATATGTGGATACTTCGTGGGCCATATCGCCGGTAATTGATGTCTCAGTATTGAGCAATCCGTATCTGAAATTTTCCCGGATGCAGAACGAGTACAACGGGGAACATAAAGATTTGGCTTTGTATTACCGTGAGTATGAGGCGGATGACTGGCATTATTTGGGAACTTTCTTCACCCCGACTGGAAACAACATTTGGAAAACGGATTCCTTGGCGATTCCTACGCATTCCGTCTCTTTGCAACTCGGTTTCTTCTCCATACAGCATGAAAACCAGCAACTTGCCCGTATCTCCTTGGATGACATCTACGTCTATGACGGCACGGACTGTCCGCCGGCAACCGACTTGGTCATTTCCGGCTTCAACGCGGACACCGCCTTCGTCCAATGGATTGCGGGAGCCAATATGCCTTACGAGGTGCGCTATCGTACCCTTCCGGACACGACCTGGCATTTCATCGAAGATTTGGGCGGTACGGCAATTATTGAGCCCATGGCCTCACTTACCGACTACGAAGTGCAGGTGTCACCAAATTGTGACCTGGAACAATGGGTCTCCTGCACTTTCATCTCGCCTGTTGTGGCGGTCAACCTGCCGTATTTCACCAATTTCTCGGACACGGCCGACCGTGGATGGCAGCTCGACAACGGCACATGCCTCAACCGTTGGAGGATGGGCGTTCCAGTCGGATGGTATGATCTGATGACCAGCGCACTGTTCGTGACCAGCGACAGCGTCTCCCCCGGATATAGCCTTGACCACAATTACACCACTGTCTTGGCTTCCAAAAAGTTCAGCATGAGTGACATCTCGACGGTGAACATCGAGTTTGACGTGTTGTGTGGCGGCAATGTGCAGAGTTACAAACCCACGGATTATTTGAAGGTTTTCCTTGCTCCCGCTTCAGTGGAGTATTCCTCCTCCGAAAGTGCTATTCCATACGCTAATGACACTGCCAAGACCTACGCGGCGAATTTTCATGATTATTTGAACTTGACGAATGAAAGTAATTTCCCTTATAAACTGAATTTAACGCAAGACAGTGTGTTGCATATCAGTGTGGAAATGCCTAACCCGACCCCGAACGGCGAGGCGCAGTTGGTATTCGTGTGGCGCAACGACCACAGTACATATAACGATGAGCAGCCTGCCGCGATGATAACCAACGTGCACGTGTGGCAGCCCGACTGCGACGTGGTCTCCTACTTGCAAGTCGGCGACATTGTGGGCGGACATGCCACCGTGAGCTGGGTTCCTCCGACTGCGTATAATGACTTTTTGGTGGAATACAAGCCCCAAAATGCTGACTGGAACACGGCAACAGCCCTGGCATGTGATACCAACTTTTTGATACTTAACAATTTGGTGCCCGATGCAGGTTACGACGTGCGTGTGCGTGTGAACTGCGGGAACGAGATGTCGTTCGGAAACTGGCGTTATACCTCCTTCAACACTGCCTGTTCCATTGTGGTGACCGACAGCACCCCTTACGTGATGGATTTCAACGGGACGGCCGATTGCTGGAATTTAGCCGTTAACCCGAACCATGCATGGAACCACAGCAGTTACAGTTCGAATATCAGCCATTCCTATCACGAAAACGCTTCGATGGGGGACACCTGCCCAGTCTATTCCCCCTTGATGGACATCTCGGCGGTCACCACTCCCTACCTGAAGCTGACTCATGCACAATCCACTCAGATTCTCGGAGTGGCATACCGTACCAGTTCTTTAAATCCGTGGCAGCACCTTGTGTCCTACAGCGGCTCGTCTGCCACGGATTCACTGCCGCTCCCCGTCAGCGGTCCATACATCCAGCTGGCTTTCTATGCCACCAACAACAGTTGGGGCTATGTGGACATCGACTATGTCTCCGTCTATAACGGTCCATCGTGTGCGCCGCTGACCAGTCTGACGATTTTGGATGTGGCCTCCAATTCCGCGGCCATCTCTTGGGAGGGAAGCAGCGACAACGGCTTTGTGGTGCGTTACCGAGATATTTCCGACTCAATATGGATGTATCTTACGACGATGGACACAATGTTGATTATCAATAATTTGCAAAGTTCAACCACCTATTCGGTACAGGTTTCTGGCGACTGCAACGAGCCGAACTGGATCACAACACAGCTCTCCACAACGCTTACACCCGTAAGTTTGCCCTATTCCACGGACTTTGCGCCGAGCTCCGATCGCGGGTGGAGACTCAACAACAGCAGTTGCACCAACTTCTGGACCATGGGCGAGGTTGATACCGCGAGTCAGACGTATGCGCTGTTTATCACAGACGATGGGGTTACGCCTCATTACGACAATACTGCTGTCACGGTGGTGACAGCCGAGAAACTGTTCGATGTGGCCAATGTGGACACCATTTTGGTGGAATTTGACCTCCGCATTGCTGGGGAGGGGTCGTATGACTTCATCAAACTGTTTGTCGCACCAGGAACTTCAGAATATCCTGCCTCCACCAATCCCGATTACAACAACCCTGTATATGCGAAGAACAGTTATTCAACCTACGCATACAATTTTTCGGGGTACAACGCCTACTCCAGTTACAATTCCCCGGGTTTTTTCATGTCGCAAACAATAGGTAGTGGTTTTGTTCATATTTCTGCATTTATGCCGAACCCCGTCGCGAATAATCCCAACAGCAATCAAGCGAAGGTGGTGTTTCTTTGGAAGAACGACCACATGTGGGGTACTCAACCCGGCGCTATCATCACGAACATTTCGGTGAAGAACCCGTCGTGTGCGCCCGTGAGCCAATTGGCCGTTTCCAATGTGCTCTCTACCACCGCTGATGTCTCCTGGACTCCTGGTAGCGGCGGTGAAACAAACTGGATTTTGGAATACAAAGAGAGCACTGCCGTGACTTGGACGCAGGTGTCCGTCTTGGGAACGCCAAACTACACGCTGACGGGACTGACACCTACCACCAGCTATGATGTTCGAGTGATGGCCGATTGCGGCAATGACCAATCGATACCCGCGGATGCGATGTTCACCACCACGCTTTGTGATTATATGTGTCCGTACATGTTTGTCTTGTCCGATAGTTACGGTGACGGATGGAGCGGAGGCGTGATGAAAGTGATTTCCGATGGCATTGTGGTTGCTAATTTGGCAGCCGTGAACCACAATTTGACCCACGTGACAACGTATGACACGGTATTGGTGGACCTTTGCCACAACGCTTTTGTGGAGCTTTCTTGGGATGGCGGCAGTTACACTAATGAATGTGGTATCACGCTATTGAGTCCGGAAGGGATGCAACTGTACCAACAGATTGGTCTGCCCTTTATAGTAGGGGATACCACGATGTTCACCTTCACGGCAGATTGCCAGTTGGCGTTGCCTGTGGTTGTCACCGACAGTGCCAGCGGCATCACGCAGACCGAGGCGGTGTTGCACGGTCACATCG
>JAEEIG010000101.1 GCA_016281255.1 Bacteroidales bacterium | reverse complement strand
CAGGGCGGTTTTTCACCTGAAACCACTGTTTTTTTTCCGCAGATTTCCCTGACGAAAGCAAAAAGATGGTCGAACCCGTTTGGAAAAGTACACTTTCCAATATTATACAACCGATATTCTCCAACTTTGATAATGATTGTGCCACTGGGATTAGTCCATCCATCCCGCCAATGGAGCGGGACTGCCAAGCATTCCGCCGTTGTACTGGAGGTTGAGCATAGAGAAACGCATTCGAAACCGAGGAGGGGTTTATCCAACAATTCCCGACACTATGATTATGATCAGGGCGATGGGGGCGACAAAACGCAGGATGAAGTAGTAAAGTTCGAAGAATCTGCCTTTCAGTGCGCCGCCGTTGGTGATCTCGTCCTTGACTTCGACTTTCGGGAAGAACCAGCCGAGGAAGATGGTCGTCGCCAAGGCACCGACAGGCATCAGGTAGGAGGCGGTAACGAGGTCGAAGAAGTCGAAAATGGTGCGGTCGAAAAGCGTCCAGTGTTTGATCGGCCCGAACGACAGGGTGCAGAAAATGCCGATGACAAAAATGCTGACCATGCTGACAATCGAACTTTTGCGGCGAGTCCAGTGGAACTCCTCCACCGTGAAGGCCACGACGATTTCATGCAAGGAGATGGTGGAGGTCAGGGCGGCAATGCCTAACAAGATGAAAAAGACCGCGGCGAACAATCCGCCCATCGGCATGCTGTTGAAGACATTGGGCAGCACCACATAGACGAGTTGCGGGCCACCGGCGGGATCCATGCCGAAGGAGAAGACTGCGGGGAAGATCACCACACCTGCCAACACGGCCACCATGAGATCACAAACGGAAATCCACAGGCTCGTCTTGAACAGCGAATCCTCCTTGCGGATGTAGGAACCGTAGGTCACCATCGCGCCCATGCCAAGACTGAGAGAGAAAAACGACTGTCCTAACGCGCCTAACACGCCCGTGCCGGTCAGCTTGCTGAAATCGGGCTCGAAGAGGAATTGCAATCCCTCTTTCGCGCCGGGCAACGTCAATGAACGGACAACCATCAGCGACAACAGAACAAAGAGCACTGGCATCAGAATCTTGGAAATCTTTTCGATGCCTTTCTGCACTCCAAAGGAAATCACTAACGCCGTAAGCATCAGGAAACAGAATTGATACAGCAACGGCCAAAACGAGCCCGCGGTGAAAGAGGAGAAGGCATCGGCGACCTCGTTGGGTGTCAGCCCGGACAGACGGTTGGTACACGACAAGACGATGTAGTTGAGTGTCCAGCCGGCCACCACGCTGTAGAAGGCATATATGAGGACGGCCGCCAGTATGCTGAAATAGCCGATGGTGGCCCACCCCTTCTTCCGTTCCAATTTCTTGTACGCGCCTACCACATTGCTCTGCGTCCGGCGACCAATCACAAACTCGGTCATCATCAACGGGATGCCGATCGCTAACACGAAAAACATGTTGACGAGCAGGAACGCCCCGCCGCCGTTCTGACCTAACATATAGGGGTAACGCCAGATGTTGCCCAGTCCGACGGCACCGCCCGCCGCCGCCAATATCGCGCCTATGCTAGAGGTAAAGCCTCGTTGTTCGTTGTTGTCCATGCTTCTGTATAATCATATTCCTTTGTCCGTTATTGGTTACGGTAACCGCCGGCCGTTTCCCGGACGTATGCAATACGTCCCTACAATCATCCCATCATCGCATCATCCCATCATCCCATCCTCGTCACTTCTCCCGCAGCCACTTGAATATCGTCTTCCATGAGGGTTTATTTCCGTAGTTCAGGATGCCGATACGATAGATTTTGGCGGAGAGCCAGATGCTGAAGACAAGGAAGCCGAGGGAAAGACCCATGGAAAGCATCAGTTCCCACGCCTGGACGCCGGAGGGCAACCGCACCATCATCGCGATGGGCGACGTGAGCGGGATCATGGAGAGCCAGAAGGCCAACGCGCCGTCGGGGTTCATCGATACATTCGGGACAAACACGATGGCCAGAATCAGCGGAATGGTGATCGGTAACGTATATTGCTGCGAATCGGACTCGTTGTCCACCACCGACCCCGTGGCCGCGTAGAGCGTCGAGTAGATCAGGTAGCCTACCACGAAGAAGAAGATGAAGCAGAGGATGATGGTGCCGAAGGAGACGGCGAAATAGTTCTGGATCATCTCGAAAATATTGCCGGTTTCAGCCTGCAAGGAGGCGGTGTCAGGAAGGTTGACGCCGGGCGTTTCCGCTATCGTCTCCACACTGTCCTCGCTGAAGAGGTTGGGGACGGCCAGCTGGACGCCGAAGAGAATAGCGCCGGAGAGCGCGATCCAGATCACGAGCTGCGTAAGCCCCACCAGGGCGATACCCACGATTTTGCCGACCAGCAACTGTGTCGGACGCACCGAAGAGACCAGCACCTCCACAATGCGGTTGGACTTCTCCTCCAGCACGCCACGCAACACCTGACTGGCGAATATGATGATAATGAAGTAGATCACCAATCCGCACATCATTCCGAAAACCTGGTTGATTTCGGCATCGTGCTCCTTCTCGCCACCCTTCTCGTCGATTTGGATGGTGGTGGATTCCGCCTTTGCCAAATTCTGCATGTTCTCGAAACGCGAGGGCTCGATGTTGAGGGAATCCTGCAGCAGCTGGTTGAAGAAGATATCGTCCATCTGGTTCTCCACCGCCGACTGCAACCCAGTCGGGAGATTCTTTTTGTAGTAGATGTTGGACTTCACCCCTTGGGTGCTGCCCAAAATCTGAAGAACCACGTCGAAATCCTGGTCGAAGGCCTCCTTCTTGATCTGCTCGATGTCGCCGGAGCGGTAACTGAACTCGTAATGGTCGTTATCCTCGAAATTGTTGATGAAAATCTCGCTCTCATCGACCACCAGAATGCGGGAGAACTGCCGTTGTTCGCTGAGTGTCACCAGCAGGACGGGCAGCACAATCATGGCCACCAACAAAATCGGCATCAGGATGGTGATGATGATGAAGGACTTTTTCTGGATGCGCGTCAGATACTCGCGCGAAATAATCAGCAGGGTCTTATTCTTCATGGCTTCGTTGTTGGTTGGCTTGCTCCACCTGCTCGATGAAAATCTCGTTCATGGTGGGCATTATTTCGTTAAACGCGTGGATATCGCTATATTGCATAAACAGTTGCAACATTTCATTGGTCGTACGGTTTTCGGGAATCTTGATCTCGAAGCGGGTGTAATAGTCGTTGTCCTGCCGCGAACAGATCTCGAATTGCTGATTCTGGAGCCGGGAGGGCAATTCCTCGGCGAAACGGGAGACTTCTACGGCCATGATGTTTTTCTTGAAGCGGTTTTTCACCTCGAAGATGTCGCCTTCCAAGATTTTGCGAGAGCGGTTGATGAGGGCGATGTGGTCGCAGATCTCCTCCACCGAGGCCATGTTGTGGGTGGAGAGCACGATAGTGGTGCCATCCTCCTTCAGTTGCGCGATCTCGTCTTTCAGCATGTTGGCGTTGATGGGGTCGAAACCGCTGAACGGTTCGTCGAGGATCAGGAAGGAGGGTTTGTGGAGGATGGTGGTGATGAACTGCAGTTTCTGCTGCATACCCTTGGAGAGCTGCTCCACGGGCTTGTTCCACCACTCCATGATACCGAACTGCTCGAATTTTGAGCGCAGCCGCTTGTAGGCCTCCTGCTTGTCAAGCCCTTTCAGCTGGGCGAGATAGATAGCCTGTTCCCCCACCTTCATCTTCTTGTAGAGGCCCCGCTCTTCGGGCAGATAGCCCATGTCGTAGATATCCTCGGCGACCAACGGGTGGTCTTTGAAGAATATCCGGCCTTCGTCGGGAAAGGAGATGCGCATCAAAATGCGAATCAGGGTTGTCTTTCCGGCACCGTTGGGTCCAAGCAAACCGAAAACACAGCCTTGAGGCACGGAGAGTGTAACGTCGTCAAGCGCGACAAAACCCGAGAACCTCTTTGTAACATGCTGTACATCAACTATATTCATTGCGCTACGCTATTTTTTTTCTTTTTCTTTTTTTTCTTTTTCTTGCCGCCGGCCTGCGGGGCCACATAAAAGTTGGCGTTGGCATTGGCGATGTTCAGCAACTCTTTGGTATTGGTGAAGGTGAAGCTCTCCGGAAGGGTGATCTTGCCATCCGAAAGCTCCGAAAGCTGATGCCGGATCAGCATATCGTTGACCGAATTCCGATTATAGGTCAAGTACATCATTTTCAAATAGTTGGCTAACAGAGGAGCATATTGTTCGCGCACTTCTGCGGGATATTCCGACACTTTGCGGATCATATTCTGCATATTCACGCCGTAGGTGCGGAACTTCACCCGGTTCTTGTTGTTATACGAAGGTTTCACGAATTCATGCTTGGAGGTGTCGGGCTCCGGTTTCGGGAAGGGGGAATCCACATCCAACTGATACTCCGACATGATGTAAAGGTGGTCCCACAACTTGTTCCAGAAATCTTCATTGTTACGGCCGGTATCCTCGCTGTTTTCCTTGGAATTGACCACATCGCTCATGACGCGCACGATGGCATACGCCGTGCGGGTGCGCTCCTCGCGGTTCTCAATCTTCACACAGTCTTCGACCAACTTCTGGATATTCCTTCCGTACTCTCTGATAATAAGTTTGTTACGTTTAGTATTATATTCTACCATGCTACAATAGTTCGTTTTCTTTTCAAAGTGCAAAGATACAATTTTTATGTTTTTTTTCTTTTATGTTTTTTCAGCACTCATTTTAACCTGTCAACTTGGTTCCGTCGTAAGGCACAAAAATGACAACCAAAATCAGCAAATCACAAACTCTGGTCTAACTCTGGTCTAACTCTAGGGTAACTCTAGGGTAACTCTAGGGTAACTCTAGGGTAACTCTAGGGTAACTCTACACTCGTCTCTACTTGCCTTCCCGTTTCAGGATAATCAACACAGTGTAAATCAGGATTTTGATATCCATCAATATGGACATGTTCTCGATGTAGAGGATATCCCAGCGGAGGCGTTCGAGCATCTCGTCCACGTTCTCCGCGTAGCCGAAGCGCACCTGGCCCCACGAGGTGATGCCGGGCTTCACACCCAGCAACAGCTGGTAATAGGGCGCACGTTCCATGATCTGGTCGATGTAGTACTGCCGCTCCGGACGCGGTCCCACCAACGACATCTCGCCCTTCAGCACGTTGAAGAACTGCGGGGTTTCGTCCAAACGGTACTGCCGCATGAATTTCCCGAACGGGGTGATGCGGGGGTCGTCGTCGGAGGAGAGCATCGGCCGGTCGGTCTCCGCATTCTCGCACATGGAGCGGAACTTGATGATCTGGAAAGGTTTCCCCAAAAAGCCGATTCTCTCTTGGCGGTAAAACACCGGTCCCGGGGAGGAACGTTTCACGCCGATGGCCAAAAAGACGTAAACCGGCGAAAGCAGGAGGATGGCCAACAGGGAGAGAACGATGTCGCAACCGCGCTTCAGATAGCGCTGCCAGGCGGGCAAATACTCGGGCGTGATGGAAACGAGCGGTTCGTCGAGCACCGAAGAGGTCTTGACAGAGCCCATCAGCACGTCGTGCTCCTGCGGCACGAGACTCACTGTCAGGTTGTGGTTTCGGCGCACTAACGCCAGCACCTGGTGGATGTATTTCCGCTGACCGTTGTGCAAAGCCACCACAATCTCCTCAATATGGTGGTTGTCAACTACTTGACTCATATCCGTGATATTACCCACACACGAAAGTTTGCCCTCCATGTGGTCGGGCTGACGGTCATCCACACGAATATAGCCGATGAAAAAGTGTCCTGAACGGGGACTCTGTTTCAGAACGGTTTCGTAGGCCTTCACCGCCATCTCGTCGTTACCCACAATAATGGTGTTGAAACCGATGGCGCCGCTGTGAATCTGCTTGTTGACGTGGGAGGTGATAATCACGCGCGGGACATAGGTCAAGAGAAACTGGCAAAAGAAGAGGAAGAACAGGTATTTGACGTAGTCGTTCGGCGAGGTGACGATATCATCCAGAATGAAGATGAAAAAGAAGACCAGACAGCCGAAAAGGGTCACGCCGATGGTGGTCACCAGCTCATCCAGACGGGATTTTCTGAAAATCTTGTTGTAATAGCCGAAAAAGGCATGGAAAAAGAGCCAATATACCGGATAGAGAAGCAGTCCTACCCAGAATTTCATATTCGTATGCACGGAATCCATGATGGCAGACCAATCGGCCGCCTCGCCCACGTGTTTGCGATACGCATAGAGGCCCACCCAAGTGAGGAGAGCCGCCAACACGTCGAAAATCAAGTAAATGCAGGTTAACTTGGTTTTGTTCATGACAGGTTATGCGGTACGGATGAAAATAACTTTGATGTCGTCGATGTCCACCCTGCGCACCGTGCCTTCGTCGGCCGCACCGCTGAGGATGACCTTCAGTTCCGTGACGTTACCTGCACCGTTGTGGTAACTGTTGATGGTGTTGGTCAGGTCGAAATGGATCGTTTTCCATTCATCAGGGGAGGGATAGAAACCGGCGATGGGGTATGCGTTATAGGGGTTGTATGCGGTGCTCATCTTGACGGCGACATTCACGTTCACCTCCGACTTGTAGCGGATTTCGAGCATGGTTCGGTAACTGCCCACCGGCGCGACGAAGCCCTTGGAAGTCACGTCAAAGCTGAGCCCGTTCTCGTCACTGAGAATCACCTCGCCGACGTTTTTGCCGTCATACAAAGTGGGGGTCAGGTTCTGGGCATTGAACGAGGAGGCGGAAGGCGTGAAGGAGGTACTGTTGGAGAAGGTCTCGAAATAGGGGAACTTGGCATACTCGCTGTATTGGTAAACCGGCTTGTTTTCCGACACTTCGTAGGTGGTCCCCTTCTTCAGAATCACCTTCTGCCGGCAAATATTGATGAAAGGATACCCCGTGATGGTGTTGGTCATGCCCGACAACGGGAAGGCGGGGATCAGCACCAGCGTGCTGGTGTCGTTGCTGTTCACATCCAGCACCGGCACATTGCAGGGCAGTTCCCAACAGCCCAGGTTCTTGTTGTTCACATACACGTTGACATGCGTGAACTTGTGGCGCGTGAGGGCCAGCAGCTGTTCCTGGTCGAAGTTCTGGTCGTGGGTTTCATTGAAATGGCTGACATCGATGCAGTTATCGAAATCCTCGGGCACCACATGGATATATACGGGGGTCAAATCCGGTTCTTTGCAGGAATTGACCAGAAGGACAATCGCTATCGTACTTAAAATCAAGTAAATATATCTCTTCATATACAAAATTTTCGCCTTCATAACGAGAAAAAGCAGAAATTATTGCAGGATTGAAAAAAAAATCAGATTTTTGCCGCCATGAAAAATTCGACGTCAAGAACAGGTTTAGGATACATCGCGATACTCTTCGCGATGTGCTTTTGGGGCTTCAGTTTTGTCTGGATCAAACAGCTGCTAAACAACAACTTCCCCGTATTCACTATTGTTTTCATCCGTTTGGTTTTAGCTTCGGCGGTCTTCATCACGCTGCTCAAGTGCCAGAAAAAATTGCAAAAAATCGAACGATGCGATTACAAAGATTTTTTACTTTTGGCATTTTATGAGCCGTTTCTCTACTTTATCGGGGAGGATTTCGGGTTGAAGTATGTGGATGCCAGTTTCGCCGCCGTCATCATCGCGCTCATTCCCATCGTGATTACCATCACCATGTATTTCGCCGAGAAGACGCCCATCCGATGGGAGTTCGTGACGGGGACGCTGGTCTCGGTGCTGGGCGTGCTGATGCTGACCGTGAGTCCCGACGGGCAGACCGCCTTCAACCTGAAAGGCACGCTGCTGCTCGGACTGGCAGTGTTGGCGGCGAGCGGCTACAGCGTGCAGCTCACCCGCCTGCTCAAGAAGTACAGCCCGGCGACAGTCACCACCTGGCAGAACTTCATCGCCATCCCCTTTTATCTGCCCTTCATCCTGATTTTCGACATCCACCAATGGCCCGCCCTGAACTGGAACTTCTCCTCGATCTCCAGCCTCGTATGTCTCGCATTGCTCTGTTCCGCAGGCGCTTACATGCTCTACTCCTACTCGGTGAAACAGCTGACGGTCAACAAAACCTGCGTCTTCACCAACCTCATCCCCATCGTCACCCTGATCGCCGCCGCCGCCATCGGACAAGAGACCTTCACGGCGACCAAGTTCTGGGGGATTTTGGTGATTGTGGCGGGGGTCACGTTCAGTCAGTTGAGGGTTACACGTTTACAGGTTTAGAGGTTTAGAGGTTTACAGGTTTACACGTTTACAGGTTTACAGGTTAGAGGTTGGGGACATGCAATAGGTAATGGGAACGGGCAACCCCAATAATATAAAACAGCTTCCTTGAGCAGCCCCGCAGGGGCAAGAGCTTGGTAGCCAGGGGTAAGCGAAGCGTAACCCCTGGGATAGATAGATGAAAAGATGATTAAATGAATAAACCATTCCATATATTATTAACGTTGATGTTCGTCGCATGTGCCATCCCCGTGTGGGCACAGCACACGCGCGTGACGTTGTCCGGAAGCGTGCTGGACGCCTCCAACGGGGAATCGATGATGGGGGTGTATGTGATCCTCTCCGACCTCAAGACGCCCACCAACGTGCAGGGATGCGCCTCGAACCAGGCCGGCTATTACTCCATTTCGGTACTGCCCGGCGACTACAGACTCACTGTCAACTACTTGGGATACAAAACGATAGAAGACACTATCGCGTTAACCCGCAACACCCACCGGATTGTGGAGATGGAACCCGCGGCCATCACGGGGAGCGAAGTGGTGATCCAGGGAGAGCGAGGAAATGTCAACGTCACGGGCGGCGAAGTGGGCCGCATGGAGCTCAGCATCCAGACCATCAAGGCGTTGCCCGCGCTGATGGGCGAGGCCGATGTCATCAAGTCGGTGCAGCTGCTGCCCGGTGTGCAGTCAGGCGGCGAGGGCAACTCCGGCTTCTACGTGCGCGGCAGCGGCACCGACCAGAACCTTGTGCTGCTCGACGAGGCCACCATCTACAACCCCGACCATCTGTTCGGATTCTTCTCCATCTTCAACGCCGACGCGGTGAAGAGCGTGGATCTGATAAAATCCGGAATGCCAGCCTATTACGGAGGTCGCGCCGCCTCCATCCTGAACGTTTACCAAAAGGAGGGGAACCTGAAGAAATACGAGGTGGATGGCGGTCTGGGGCTCATCTTCTCGCACCTCACCGTGCAGGGGCCCATCAAGAAAAACCGCGCCTCGTTCCTGATTTCCGCGCGGCGCACCTACGCCGATGTCATCGTGCAGCCGTTCCTCAAGAAGGACAACCCGATGAAGGGCTCCAATTTCTACTTCTACGACCTCAACGCCAAATTCAACATCGTCATCAACCCGCGCCACAGGCTCTATTTCGGCGCCTACTACGGGCAGGACGTCTATGGGTTCAAGTCGGCGACGCAACAGACGAAGATGTCATTCCAGTGGGGCAATGCTGCGGCCTCCGCACGATGGAACTACATCATCGCCAACCGCCTGTTCCTCAACACCACCGCCACCTTCAGCTACTACAGTTTCACCACTGGCATGCTGGTGTCGCCCTACTCATTCGCCCTCGCGTCGGGCGTGCGCGACTACGGACTGAAGAGCGAGCTCACCTGGATTCCCACCCCGAAGCACAACCTCCGGTTCGGGGTCCACAACGTGTTCCACGACTGCATACCGGGGCAATTCGACGTGGAGGCCGGCGAAGGGGTCGCCTTCAACCTGCCGAAAACGCAACACTACCTCGGCAACGAATTAGCCATATACGTCCACGACGAATGGGACATCTCCAAGCACTGGAAGCTCAACATGGGCGTGCGCTACACCAACTACAACCACCTCGGCCCCTTCAAGCGTTACGTCACCGACGAGTTCGGGCAGCTGACCGACTCCACCCTCTACCCTGCCGGCAAGTCCATCGCACAATACAACCGCGCGGAGCCCCGTTTGGCCCTGCGCTGGCTTATCGACTCCACGACTTCCATAAAAGCTTCTGCCACATTGAATTACCAATTCATGCACCAGATTTCCATTGCCACCATCTCGCTGCCCACCGACGTATGGATGCCCTCCACCGACCTGATAAAGCCGCAAACGGTGCTCCAATACAGCTTAGGCGTCTTCAAGAACTTCCATCAGAACATGTTCGAGAGCTATGTTGACCTCTATTACAAACAGATGTACAATCTGCCGGAATACCGCGAAGGGATAGGCTTGAGCATGTTGCATCTCAACACCGACCAGTTGTATGTCTTCGGCAAGGGCTGGGCCGCGGGCGCGGAATTCTTCGTCAAAAAGTCGAGAGGCCGCTTCACGGGATTCATCGGCTACACGTTGTCCTTCACGCGACGGCAGTTCGACGACCTCAACGGCGGGAAACCCTTCTGGGCGAAATACGACCGCCGGCACGATGTCACCATCAGTCTCAGCTACGAAATACTGCCTAACAAGCTGAAAGCCTCCGCGTTGTGGGTTTACCAGTCGGGCAACACGATGACCGTGCCACTCGGCTACTACCTCTATATGGGCTCCGTGGTCACCGAGTTCAGCGACCGCAACGAGTACCGCGTCAACCCTTACCACCGGCTCGACATCTCCGTGGACTGGACCATCAAGAAGACCGCCAAGTTCGAAACAGGGCTCAACTTCTCCATCTACAATGTCTATAACCGTCAGAACCCGTTCTTGGTCTTCTTCGAGACCTCCGTCACCACCGAGGACGGCGACCTGAGCAGCTTCTCGATGCAGAACCACGCCTACCAGATGAGCCTGTTCCCGATTATCCCGTCAGTGATGTGGACGTTTAAGTTTTAGACGTAAGACTTGGGACGTAAGACTTGAGACTTGGGACTTTTCCCCATAGTTTTTATCAACACCTTCTCTTTTGCAACCCGTTGTAAATTGCGACGTTGCAACTTTTTCAACAGCGGTTTGTTCAAGCAACAAATCTTATATGGTGATTTTCAATCAATTGCAAATGTTAAAAAATACAAAAAAATCTTAATTTTGCCGCCCGAAAATTCCAAGCATATTGATAAAAAAAACATAAATTATGAAAAGACATTTACTCTTGTTTTTAACATCGCTGCTACTGCTCCTGCCGGCAGCGATGAAAGCGCAAAACTCCACCGTGACCGTCGGTGTCGGTACAACCTCCTACAATTTAATGCCAGTAAACACCTATTATAATTATGGCTTGACCGAGCAGATTTACACAGCAGCGGAGATCGGCCAAATTGGCACCATCTACTCTCTTGCTTTTTACAATAGCTCTGAATCTGTGACACGCAATATAGACATCTATATGGTCAACACCGACAAGAGCTCTTTCAGCAATGGCTACGACTGGGTTGCGGTTAGTTCCAGCGATCTGGTGTTCAGCGGCGAGGTGGATTTAGTCAATGACATGTGGTCCACTATTGAACTAACCCAGCCATTCTATTACTCCGGTTCTGGCAATCTCCTGATTGCGGTGAATGACAATACGGGGAATACAACAAGTTCAATCCTCTCTTTCTCTGTTTTTAACGCCCCAGGGCAGGCGATATGCGCAACTAGCGATGACGTGAACTGCAACCCGTTTTCCCCGGGAATCTACGGCTATGTTGAAGATTATAAGAACCCTATCCAGTTGGGTTTTGAGCCGGTTGTTTGCCATAAGCCCACCAACCTCACCCTCTCCGATGTCGGCGCAAACAGTGCCGTTTTGAATTGGGAACAGCCAGGGGACGGCGACCATTGGTATGTCCAATACACTACGAATGAATACTTCTACTTTTTCTACGAAGAGCACGTCAGTAGTACATCCGTTACTTTGCACAATCTCCATCCCAACAGCACCTACTATGTGCGGGTTGCCAATGAATGTGATTCCTCGAGCATTAGTCCTTGGTGCATCTCGCCGAGTTTCATCACCACGGAATCCGCGTGCCCTACTCCCTCCAACCTCACGGCCACCAACGTTTCTTCCACCTATGTCAATTTGACTTGGAACCAGCCTGACGGCGGCAACACTTGGCTTGTTGAGTTCAACACGAACCCCAGCTTCTCCTCATCCTCTGCCACAGCTGTCCATGACACTTCTATGCTGTTGACCAACCTCACCCCTAATACCACCTATTATGTGCATGTCCGCAACTACTGCGATAATCTTAACAGTAGCCATTGGAGCAACACGGTGAGCTTCACCACGACGGACGAAACATCAACTTGTCTCGCCCCCACCGACTTATACGCCTTCAACATCAGTGCCAACGGTGCCAGCATAATGTGGAACCAGCCCGATGTCGGCGCCAATTGGATGGTCCAATACAGCACCAACGCTGACTTTTCCAACGCCGACGAAATAACCATCACCACCAGGGGCTGGTATCTGAATGGCATCGACCCCAGCACCCACTACTATGTGCGTGTCGCTCAGGTCTGCAGTTCCTCAATCAGTCCGTGGTGCGAGACGGCAGAGTTCACCACCCCGGCATCACCATGCGCCACCCCCACCGATCTCACCGTTTCCAATATCAGCTACAACGGCGCCGACCTGAACTGGATACTAACTGGTAGCAGCGGTAGTTGTGAAATTGAGTACAGCACGAACCCCGACTTTACCTCATCCACGACTGTGAACACCGGTACCACATCCTTTTCACTGACCAACCTCGACCCCATCACCACCTACTATGTGCGGGTTCGTCTATTTTGCGACATCGCGGCTCACGGTTCTTGGAGCAATACGGTGAGTTTCACCACCACGGGCGGTTACATTGCTTGTCTTCCACCCATTAACCTTACCGTTTTAAACATCGGTTCCAACGGTGCCGGCGTGGACTGGGAACAGCCCGGTGACGGCGAATTATGGAAGGTTCAATACAGCACCAACGCCAACTTCTCCAACTCCAGCGAAGATTTTGTCGGTGGCGAAACAGGCTGGTATCTGTATAGTCTCGAGCCCAGCACGCACTACTATGTGCGGGTCGCCCAGGTCTGCGGTTCTTCGACGAGTTCATGGAGCAACACGGTAGAGTTCACCACCCAGGAATCACCGTGCGTCACCCCCACTGACCTCGAATATTCCAACGTCAGCTACAACGGCGCCGACCTGACCTGGAGCCAGCCCGGTGACGGCAACGATTGGCAAATTGAGTACAGCACTGACCCCGACTTCACCTCAGCCGAGTTTGTGAGTTCCGGTGCCACATATTTCCCGCTGACCGGACTCTACCCCATCACCACCTACTATGTGCGGGTCCGTCAGTTCTGCGGCACCATGGCCCCCAGTGCTTGGAGCAACACGGTGCATTTCACCACCACGGGCGGTATCATCATCATCCCCGACAATTTCGACTTCGAAACCGGCGACATCATCAGCGAGTATCCCTTCGACAACGATGCTGAATATCCGTGGACCATTGTAGATGCCACAAACGGTTGCGACAACGGAAGTGCCTACTGTATGAAGAGCGGTAACGCCGGAGTACACAACTCCACTTCAACTATTGAGGCCTCCCACAATTTCTCTGAGGACGGCTTCATTGCCTTTGATGCCAAGTGCATGGGCGAATATACCGACTATGATGTTTGCCATTTCTCCATTGATGGTGCAGAGCAGTTCTCCATTGACACTGCAGGCTGGAATCACTACTCATTCGCTGTTCCCGCAGGCAACCACACGTTCACATGGACCTACTCCAAGGACATAAGCCAAAACCCCGACGGAGACGGTTTCTTTGTGGACAACATCGAGTTCGGGGTCGGCGGTTCAGCTTCTTGCCCCGCACCCACCAACCTCACCGTCTCCAACATTGGAATGCACGAGGCAACAATCAGTTGGAACGCCAACAGCCAAACTGGCAGTTGGGTGGTGGAATACGGCACCGCCGCCGACTTCTCCAATGCTACGGTCGAGACCGTCTCGACGAACAGCATTGGCCTCACCGGACTTGCCACCGGAACCGCCTACTACGCACGAGTGAAAACCGCCTGCAACTCCGGATTTGAAAGCGACTGGGCAAGCTGCTCATTTACGACCTCCTTCTGTACCTCTGACTACCAATGTTTAATCAGTTACGAGTTGTCCGACGCCTGGGGCGATGGCTGGAACGGTGCCGCCATCAACGTGGTGGATGTTGCCACCGGCCGTGTCCTCGACACTTGGACAATCGAAAACGGCAACAATAGTGCTTCCGGCAACCTGTTCGTATGCGACGGACGCGAGATCAGTTTCCAATGGGTGAACGGTAATTATGATGAAGAAACATCCTACACCGTTTACGATGTTAACTGGAACGTGATCTTCAGCGACAGCAGCAGCATGAGCGGATCTGTCAATCACACTCCGGACTGCTCCTTAGCCTCTTGTCCCGCCCCCACCGACGTTTCCGTCTCCGTTTGGAGTCCCTATGAGGCGAGCATGACTTGGCACCAGCTCGGTGGCGGTTCCGAATGGCACGTCCAATACAGCAAGGACCCCGACTTCTCCACAGTGTTATACGATGATTTCGTCTATGACAATGATTTCTGGATGGGCTACCTCTCCGTCAGCACCACCTACTATGTGCGTGTCGCCAACTTCTGCGGCACCTTGGGCGCCAGCGACTGGGTGACGACGTCTTTCACCACACAGGATCCACCCTGTCCTGTTCCCACCAACCTCACTCTTTCCAATATCAGCGACTACGGGGCCGACCTAACTTGGGACCAACCTGGCGGCGGTTTTGAATGGCGGGTTTATGTATCCCCAAACAGTAACTTCTCCACCCCTTGTCCCATGTGGGCCCCCAACGAAACATCAGTGTCTATCAGCGGCCTTTCCCCAGCCACCACCTATTATGTGCAAGTCGCCAACAGCTGCGGTAACTCGCAGTACAGTTGGAGCGAGGTCCTGACCTTCACCACGGGGTACACACCATCATGCCCTGCTCCCACCGGTCTCACCGCCACTGATGTCAGCATTCAAGAAGCGACGCTCAGCTGGAATGCGGACAATACGGTTGACAGTTGGGAGGTGGAATACGGCACTTCCGCCGACTTCTCCGACGCCGTTCACGTGACCACCATGACGAACAGTCTTGACCTCACCGGACTCGCCACCACGACCACCTACTATGCTCGTGTGAAAGCCAGCTGTAGCAACGGACTTGAAAGCAGCTGGGCAAGTTGCCATTTTACGACCTCCTTCTGTACCTCTGACAACCAATGTTTAATCAGTTACGAGTTGTCCGACGCCTGGGGCGACGGCTGGAACGGTGCCGCCATCAACGTGGTGGATATTGCCACCGGCACTATTCTGGACTCTTGGACGATTGACGATGGCAACGACTACGCTTTCGGTTCCCTGAGTGTGTGCAAGGGCCGCGAAATCCAATTCCAATGGGTATCAGGTAATTTTGATGAGGAGACAGGCTACACCGTTTACGACATTAACGGGGAGGTGATCTTCACCGGCAGCGATTACTATAGCGAACCTATCCATTATACCCCGAACTGTTCTGACAACCAATGTCCCGCCCCCATCGGACTTTCCGTCTCCAACGTCAGCCATAGCGATGCTGTAGCAACCTGGATCCAACCCGGTGAAGGTCACGAATGGCATATCCAGTACAGTACTGTCCCCGACTTCTCCACCTTGATATTCGATGATTTCTCTTCTGGCACATCCTTCCCGATGACAGGCCTCGAGCCCCTCACCACCTACTTTGTGCGTGTCGCCAACTTCTGCGGCACCATGGGCGCCAGCGTGTGGGTGACGACAAGTTTCACCACCCCGGACTCCATCTGCCATGCGCCTTCAAATCTGACCGTCAGCGACATCACAAATGTCGGTGCTCTATTGGACTGGACGGAGAACGGGAACGCGGACAACTGGCAAATCCAGATCACCAACCAAGACCACTCCCAGGTGTTCTATACCGATGCTTACAGCAAACCTCTCTTGATATTTGATCTTTCACCCGGAACTAACTACGACGTAATGGTCGGCATCTATTGTGATGGGGATTATTATTGGAGTGATGTCCTGAACTTCACCACCACTGACATTCCATGTCCTGTACCCACCGACCTTGTTGTCTCCAACGTGAACAGTTGCAGTGCTGAAATAAATTGGACTGCCAACGACGACGGCACCCAGTGGCGTATAGACTATAGCGATGAGGCCGGCTTTGACTCTTATACTTCTGAATACACCTCTGGCACCCCATTCCTTCTCAGCAACCTTAATGCCGAGACCACCTACTATGTGCGTGTACGTACCTACTGCGGTTCCACAAGCGAGACGATTTCTTTCACCACCCCGGCAAAGTCATGTCCTGCACCCTCCAACCTCACCGTCACCAACATCACCGACAACTCTGCCACGTTGAGTTGGACCGAGAACGGATCAGCCATGGAATGGGTCATTGTCCGCGATGGATTTTACTACTCAGATGTTTATGAAAACCCCTCTACTTTACATTACTTGGAGCCCGAGACGGAACATACCGTAAAGGTGAAAGCCGTCTGCAACGGCTGCGAGTCAAGCGACTGGAGCAATGAAGTGACCTTCACAACGAACATCTATATTCCGCCCTTCTTCTACATCACAGGCGACGACAGTATCTGTCCGGGTCAAACCACCGACCTGACCGTCAACACCAATTTAGGTTCCAGCTACGTATGGAGCAACGGTGCGACGGGCGAAACCATCACCGTCCCCGTTGGTGAATACTCCGTGACCGTGTATAACGGAGTCGGCGAAGCCACCGGCTTTGGCAGTTTCAACGTGCTGGCGAAAACGACCTACGACATCATGCTCGTCGACAACATTTGCGAATCCGAGCTGCCTTACATGTGGAACGGAATCACCTTCACCGCCGCCGGCACACGAAGCATCGCCCTCACCGCCGCCAACGGCTGCGACTCCGTGGTGACAATGACCTTGAACGTCAACCCGACCTATGCCGTGAACGATGCGCACACTATCTGCGAAAGCGCACTGCCTTACACCTGGAACGGTGTCACCTTCACCGCCGCCGGTACGAAGAACGTCACGCTGCAAACGGTGAACGGTTGTGACTCCGTAGTGACAATGACCCTGATGGTAAATCCGACATTTGCTGTTAGCAACGAACTGACCATTTGCGAAAGTGCACTGCCTTATACTTGGAACGGCGTCACCTTCACCGCCGCCGGCACGAAGAGTGTCACCCTGCAAACGGTGAACGGTTGTGACTCCGTAGTGACAATGACCCTGATAGTGAATCCGACGTTTGCTGTCAGCGATGAACAGACCATCTGCGAAAGTGCACTGCCTTACACCTGGAACGGCGTCACCTTCACTGCCGCCGGCACGAAGAGCGTCACCCTGCAATCGGTGGACGGCTGCGACTCCGTGGTCACGATGACCTTGAACGTCAACCCGACCTATGCCGTGAACGATGCGCACACTATCTGCGAAAGCGCACTGCCTTACACCTGGAACGGTGTCACCTTCACCGCCGCCGGTACAAAGAGCGTTACGCTGCAAACCGCCAACGGTTGCGACTCTGTAGTGACAATGACCCTGATAGTGAATCCGACGTTTGCTGTCAGCGATGAACAGACCATCTGCGAAAGTGCACTGCCTTATACCTGGAACGGCGTCACCTTCACCGCTGCCGGTACAAAGAACGTCACGCTGCAAACCGCCAACGGTTGCGACTCTGTGGTCACGATGACCCTGACCGTGAATCCGACGTATGCTGTCAACGACGAACAGACCATCTGCGAAAGTGCGCTGCCTTATATTTGGAACGGTGTCACCTTCACCGCTGCCGGCACGAAGAACGTCACGTTGCAAACGGTGAACGGTTGTGATTCTGTGGTGACGATGACGTTGCATGTTTCCAGTTTATACCAAACAACTGACGAACATACCATCTGTGAGAGCGCGTTGCCTTATACTTGGAACAACGTCGTCTTCAACGCCGCAGGTACGCAGAATGTAACGCTACAAGCCACCAACGGTTGCGACTCTGTGGTGACGATGACCTTGACGGTGAATCCGACGTATGCTGTCAGCGACGAACAGACCATCTGCGAAAGCGCACTGCCTTATACCTGGAACGGCGTTGTCTTCACCGCCGCCGGCACGCAGAACGTCACGTTGCAAACGGTGAATGGTTGTGATTCTGTGGTGACGATGACGTTGCATGTTTCCAGTTTACACCAAACAACTGACGAACATACCATCTGTGAGAGCGCGTTGCCTTATACTTGGAACAATGTCGTCTTTAACGCTGCTGGCTCGCAGAATGTAACGCTACAAGCCACCAACGGTTGCGACTCTGTGGTGACGATGACCTTGACGGTGAATCCGACGTATGCTGTCAGCGACGAACAGACCATCT
>JAEEIG010000100.1 GCA_016281255.1 Bacteroidales bacterium | reverse complement strand
CTTGAATCTGATTCTCACCGGCTCCTTGACTTTCTGATACTGTTTCTTTGCCATAGACATTCACTTTTAAATCGTCGGCAAAGATAGAATTTATTTCAATACGGGGGACAAACAAGGTACAAAAATAATCAAAAAAAGGTTATCCAAAAGCAAGCAAGTCAGAATCGAAACAAACGTAAAATATTGATATATAATTGTTTTGGTTGTTTTTGTTTGTCGTTGTTTGTGCTATGATATTAGTGTGGGGTTAATTGCGCTTCGCGCGTTCAGCCTCTCCGAGGCTGCTCAAGGAATGATTCTTAATAGCCTCCACCATTCCGTAACCGACGATAGGAGGTTACGGAATCTCCGACTCGCCAGAGCACCGCATCAACTTTTCCAGCACATCCATCGCCTTCTCCGGAGCCATCGGCTCCGACACGCGCTTCTTGCCTTCATAGACGCATACCAGTCCGTGGGAGGCGCCCACCAGGCCGTAGTCGGCGTCGGCCATCTCGCCGGGACCGTTCACGATGCAGCCCATCACGCCGATTTTGAGACCGGGATAGCCGGCAAAGCGCTGCTTCACAGTGGAAAAGACCGACTGTATGTCGTATTGCGTGCGCCCGCAGGAAGGACAGGCCACAAACTCCGTGTTCAATATCTTGATACGGCAGGCCTGCATCACAAGGTTCGCCAAATCAGCGTTTTGCGCCTCCGTGAAATGGGGATTATGAAGCTGCACCTCACGGAGTTTGTGATGGAAATGGGCGTAACCGGCCGCAGCCGCCGCACGACACATCCAACGCTCTCCGTCGGCTTCGTCTTCCTCATAGACCAACATATCGTCGTGAATCTGCAACTTGCCAACTTCCAGATTCCCAATGGATTGCACCAACTTATGGCCAAACGGCGATTCGTTCTCGGGTGGTTCGGTGAGGGAGACGCGAATCGTGTCGCCGATGCCCATCAGCAACAACGCCCCGATGCCCGCCGCCGACTTCACCCTACCCTCCCGGTCGTTGCCAGCCTCGGTAACGCCAAGATGCAACGGATAGGACATGTCACGCCGCAACATACTGTCGTGCAGGAGTTTGGTAGCCGTCATCATCGTCAACACATTGCTGGACTTCATGGAAATCACCACCTTGTGGAAATCGTACTGCTCGCAAATCTCCAACCATTCGAGAGCCGACTGCACCATCGCTTCGGGAGTGTTTCCGTAACGGCTCACAATCCTGTCGCACAGCGAACCGTGGTTGATGCCGATGCGCACCGCCGTGTCGTGCTGTTTGCAGATCTCGAACAACGGCTTGGCTCTCAACGCCATACGCTCCACCTGTGCCGCATATTCGCTGTCGGAAAGGTCGAGTTGCGAGAAGTTGCGCTTGTCGGTGAAGTTGCCGGGATTCACGCGCACCTTGTCCATGAACGTCGCCACCGCCTCCGCCACTTTGGGGTTGAAATGGACATCGGCCACAAGCGGAATGTCGCCGTAACCGTCTGATTTCAACCGCTTTTGTATCTCCTTCAGCGGTTCCACCTCCTTGAGCGACGGCACCGTGAGGCGCACCATCTGCGCACCCGCGTCAACCATCCGCTTGCATTGCGCCACGGAGGCCCGCACGTCGGCGGTGTCGGTGTTGGTCATCGACTGCACCACCACGGGAGCATCCCCGCCGATGGCAACGTTGCCTATTGGGAATTGTCTTTTACTATTCATCGTTTTTCATCGTACATTCATCGTATAATTCATCGTCCATTCATCGTATCATCGAATCATCCATCCAGGGGTTGCGCTTCGCTTACACTTGGCTACCAAGCTCTTGCCCCTAACGGGGCTGCTTAAGGAAGCTATTTTATATTACTACCCCGCCCTTCGGGCACCCCTTCTTAAAGAAGGGGAATTGGGGTTGCTCGTTCCTTACCCCTCTACGGCTAACGGATAACTGCTAACCATTTCGGAACCCTTGCGCCTGAAGCGGCACTTGGACGTTGTCGCCGGTGATCAAATTATAGCCGGCTGACTCCTCTTTGATGTAGCCGATGATGGAGACGTTCTCCACCTTTTTGATCTTTTCGAAATCAGCTTGCTTGATGGTGAACATCAGCTCGTAGTCGTCGCCGCCGTTGAGGGCCGCCACGGTGTGTACAATATCTAAATCTTTGAGTGTCACAAAAGTTAACTCCGTCATCGGGAGTTTTTCTTCAAATAGGACACAACCCTTGTTCGAAGCTTTGCAGATCTGCATAATGGAGGTGGCGAGACCGTCGGTGACGTTGGTCATGGCGGTGGGCAGAATCTCCTCGCGGCGCAGGTTTTCGATGATGTCGATGCGCGGTTCGGGCTTGAGCTCGCGACGCAGGAGGTAGTCCTTGCCGGAGAAGTCGGGTTGTGCGCCGGGATTCTTCTCGAAGACCTTCTTTTCGCGCTCGAGGAGTAGCAGACCGGTGTAGGCCGCCGCGAAATCGCCTGACACGCAGACGAGTTCGTTCTCGGCAGCGCCCTTTCGCGTACAGAGGCGGGCAGGCTCGCACTCCCCTATCGCCGTCATGGAGACCACCAGTTCGCGTGGCGAGGTGGTGAGGTCGAG
>JAEEIG010000099.1 GCA_016281255.1 Bacteroidales bacterium | reverse complement strand
TTTTTTTCGAATAACAATCGAATATGAATTGAGAATCATTCGAAGATAAATCGAGTATCCTTGCTCTCATCATTGACGCAACAAGCTTACTAAGACGAATGATAAACAAACAGAGGTTACCTCTTGCCATTGTTAATTCCGTTTCACAAACGGTTTGGTTACATAACCGCGGTCCGTGGCAATGCGCACGAAATACATGCCTGCGGCCAGACCCGAGACGTTAATGCGGGTCTGCAGAGGCGAATCATTATTCGCCCCTACGGCGACCACTTTCCCATAAACGTCCACCACCTCCACGGACATCCCCTCCTGTTTGTTGTCCATTGTACATTCCACATTGATATAGTCCCTCGTGGGATTCGGGTAAATCTTGATATAGCGGTCATATTCCACAATACCAATCGAGTCATTCGAGGTGGTCTTGCCGATCACCACCGGGGTCCAGTCGCTGCTGACAATGCCGCACACCGACTGCACTTGTATCTGGTACTCGGTGTTCGGTTGCAGGTCGGCGATGACGTAGGCGGGCGTATTGGAGACACCCGAGCTCATCACACCGGTGGCAATGGAACGGTATTGGATGTTCCACTGCTCCGCGTCGCCGGTCTCCGTCCACGCGATAGAGAGCGTGTTGTCCGAGGAGTCGGTCACGTGCAGGTCGGTGGGCGCGGGACAAGGCGGGATTACCTCCTCCAGCGTGGTGAAGACCATATCCGCTCCGTAAGTCGTATCCGACTCTGTCACGACAAATGCACGATAGACGTATGAAGTAGCGCTTTGCAAGCCGGCAAGTGTGTACGACATGCTGTCGCCCATGGCACTCACCTCCGTGTAGTCGCTTCCGAAGAGGGGCTTCCATTCGAAACCTCTCGCCGTGATGGGCAGTCCGCCCGCGTCCGCGATATGGCCGTGCAACACTGCCTCTGTCTGCGTGATGTTGTCCGCACTGTCGGTGACAACCGTGGGTAAAGCGGACGGACAGTGGCCCGTGAAAGTGGTCAGCACAGCGTGAGGAGTGGGCATGCTTGAGGCAGTGTAGATGGTGACCCCGTCGGGATCGATCACGGTGACACCGCAGGTGTTACAGTTGCTGTTGTAATCCCAAAGAACAGAGACGTCTGCATGATGGCAAATATCCACGAATAGGGTATCGTTGATGGTGACGCTAAATCCATGTTGGCTGGCAGCAAAGGATTCCGTGATGTCTCCGTCTTGAATCACGGCTACGCGGGCATTGGCACTGGAAAAAGAATCCCATTCACCATGCAATATGAAGGTATATGGGCAGAAAACATCGCAGTGTCGGGTAGAAAAAGTGCTGTTTACCGGTATCGAATAGTTGTCGCTGCCGCAGTCGGTTTTCACGCGGACCTCATAATCTCTGGAAGGAGTAAGCCCTGTCAGCGTGTATTCCGGAATTCCCGATGCGGTCACTTGCATCCAGGTCGCGGAGGTGGGCTCTCTGTACTCTATGATCCAATCGGTTTCACCACCGCTTCCCGGTGTCCAGGAGAGGTCTGCGGTGGTGGAATGCACGTTCGAAACGGTCAGCTGGCTCACGGGGGCACACGAGTTACTCCGTACCGATACATTCGTGATGATCGGGGCAGGCTGGTTGCCCATCGAATAGTCGTTTTTCCAAAGGAAGACCACCTTGGCACGGGTATAGTTCGGGTAATTAGCGATAGGATTGGGCATCGTGGCGATAATGTGCACCAAACCGTCAACACCTGCTCTGTTGAAAACATAGGGTGACACATTCACTTGCTCATACATCAAACTGAAATAAGGAGTGAAGTTGAAAGCATTTGTGGAGTACTCTCTTTTCGCGTATGTCGGGTTGTAAGAATCTGCCGTGGTCGAGGCTGGATATTCCGTGTTTTCAGGTGCCACAAACAACTTGATGTAATCATATAAGCCCTCCCCTCCGATGCGCACATCAAACTCCACTATGATGGAATCAACGCCAACCACTTCGAAGAGTTTTTCCGCCGTCACCACCGAAGAGCTCGTGACATTGTATCCCGGCGTGCTGCCATCGTTGGTCACAAACATCGCATATATGTTGTTGGCGGCATCCCACTCGCCAATCGTCCAATAGTTGACGCAGTCGCCGTTGTTGAGCAACCAACCATGGTCGGAATTGGGCGCAAAGTCTGTGAAGTAGGGCAATGTCGCTGCCGACAGCGGCGTGGAGAACTGCACCGCCATCCAGTTCGGCTCGTCACAGTCGCCCGAAACCTCTACGATGTAGGTATGCGAATCCTGTAATCCATTGATAATGTATGTAGTATCCGTGGAGGCATAGTATGTCCATACCGTGTCAGAAATTTCCCGGCATCGAATCAGATACCCGTTTTCGTGGTTGCCGACCCAGGAGATGGCGGCGACATTGGCCGTCACATCCTCCACCGTCACACTGACCATTGGCAAACACGAAGGCCCGTTATAGACCGTCACGTCATCCAAATATAAATATCCGTTATTCACAGGATAAAAAGCAATCTGCAACATGTTGGAAAAAGGCAACGGCAGGGAATCGGTGGCGTTTCCATAGAAAGTGGCCAACTCTTGCCACGAGTCCAAAGCACTCGTCCGGCAAGCCACCCGAACACCACCCTGTTCATGTTTGAATTTAAGATAGGGGTTGGATACTGCGGAAATATCCATCATCGGAGCTAGCGCAGGGCACTCTTCCCCCCAATCGTGGTTGCCGTGGTTTTGATGGGATAGCGTTTGATTATACATCGCCTTTCCCCAAGAATGTAGCGGATTGACCGTGAGATTCCAGCACTCAGGCGGTGGACCTACATAATCGAAATCCTCAATATATGGCGTGCTGTCCGTCACCACGATGCCACAGGAAGTATTGAATGTAACATAGCGCCAACCGCCCACGCCCAACGAGTCTCCGCAATCGACCCTGACCCGCACATCGTAGGCCGTGTCGTTCAACAGATTATGCAAAATCAGATAATTGGAATCCAAGATGATGGTTGTGACACTGGGATCAGCCCAATCCATGGTGTGCAATTTATACTGAAGCTCTATAGACGGGGCGTTTGCCGGTGGCACCCAGGAGACCAATGCAGATTGCCCTATGACATCATACACATTGAGCTGGGAGACCACATCGCAGTCAGGCTGCCACACGTGCACGTTGGTGATGATGGCGGCGGGTTGCACATCGTTGCCGGTGCTGTAGTCGTTATGCCACACAAAAACTAGCTTCGACTCGCCATTCGGGGTCGGGTTCGGCATTTCCACGCTGATATGCAGCACGTTGCCTTGCGTCAGATTCAGCTTGTATCGTTGATTCGTATCGCCCGTTTGGCTCAAATAATCATGGAAATCCACCGCGTAAGTCGAAGCAGAGGCGTTCGCGTACGTAAGGTCGCTTTCGGAAGAGGGATAATCCACTGAAGCGGGGGCAAAAAAGACTTTCAGGTAATCCTTCGGAGTATAACTCTGGGTGTTGCCACCGCAGAGGACATCGAACTCAATGTTCACCGTGGAAATGTCGCTCATATTGAAACTTTTGGAAGCAGTGACAATAGTGTAGAAGTTGTCCCAGCCATAACCCGCCGTGGTGTTATCGTAGGTCACAAACATTGCATGGGGCATTTGCGGGTATGCGCCAGGGGCACCCATCCTCCAGTGGTTAAGGCAGGTGCCATTGTCAAACATCCACCCTTGATCGGCGGTGCTGGAAAAGTCTGTGAAATAGGGCAAATTGACTGGTCCGGCTTCCGAAATGAATTCACACGGAATCCAAATCAACGTGTCACAGAAGGAAGCGACCTCCACAACATAATGGGTGGAAGGGGTAAGGGACTCGATGATGGCATTGCCTCCGAGGTCGACGGTATAGGTCCAATCCGCATCCGCAGGGGTTTTATAGCGCACAAGACAGCCCGCCGGATTGTTACACACCCAATGGATAAAGGCCGTGTCACCGCTCTGTTCCACAAACGCCACGTCCGAAACCACTTCACACTCAGGCCCGTCATAGACATAAATGTCATCCAACGAGATACGGCAATTTTGCGAGTTGCCATGCATAATAGAGAAAAAGCCGAGCTGCAATGTGGCGGAATACGAAGGAACCGCCAGAGAGTCGGTCTTCCAATCCCATGAGGTTGTCTGCGTGATATAGGTTCCCAAATAGTGCCATTCATCCTCCTCATTATCACGGTAATACAACGCCAAATCTTTATGATTTCCGTTATTCACGTTTTGAATTCGGGAAAATTTCAGATAAGGATTGGAAAGATTAGAGACATCGATGGCGGGCGAGATAGCTCGCGCCGTATCCTTATAACCGTAGTTCGTGCTAAGTGTCGGGGAGACGTAATTCGATGTGAAGATGTAGTTTGAAAGTTCCGTAAACGACAAATCAAGCGTCCAGCAATGCTGACTCGTGCCGAAGTGTTCCTCAAACGGGGCGACGTAGGTACCACAACCTGTGGTGAAGTGCGTGCCCAGGTACATGGCGGAAGTGTCTCCGTCGCAGATTTTCGCCATCCATGCAATATATTCCGCGTTGGGAATCAATCCTGAAATGGTGTCGAAATTTCCAACAACCGTCTCATATACAAGATCTTGCACGCTTTCGTTCGCCAAACGATAGATAATCAGAAAAGTGTCGGTTTCAGCCCCTTGCCAACTGAAAGCGGCATTGGTTCCGATGGTCGTCACGGTGAACTGCGGAGCTTCGCAACTGGTCGGCATGATCGAGATGTTGTCGATGGCCGCCGGCACGAGACGGGTGTTCGCATTGATGTAGCCCCATGAGTAGAACTGCAACGTTTTGATTCCAGAGACATCATGCAAGGGAACATGGATATGACTCCAGGCCGTGTCGTTCACCGCAACTGCCAGGAAATCATCCGCGTATGTCTGGCTCTCTTGCGGCATCAGGTAGGCAGTGTCACGCAGGAAAACCTTCAATCCGCCAAGGATACTTGAACCGCTCTGATTTCCCGATGCCTTCCAATCCAACTCCAAGTCGAAATCTTGGGGCACCGCGCCGAAATCGAAAATACGTTCTGCAAACAGATAGCTTGATTCGGCATTTGCCCCATACGCAGCAAGACCTGTTGTGTCGTTGCTGACATACAGCGACTTATCCATCCCGTTTTGGACATAAGAAGTGGAAGCCCCGATTGTGAAATGGTTCACGGTGTCCGACGACGTCCAAGTAAAATGCGAAAGAATCCACCTCGCATTTTCGCTCGAGTTGTTGAAATCGCAGCTGTAAGGCAATGTCGCCGGAATCAACTGCAGACTGTCGATTTGCGCCTGCGTCCATCCGCAGAGCAGCAACATCGTGATGAGGATGTAAAATTTATTTTTCATATGTTTAGGATTTAGGTGTTTTCGGAACTGTGTTGTGGCCTTGTGATTATCTCTTTTCACAAATGGGTTTCCGGCAGGGACGTTTCGTGAAGCGTCCCTGCTTCGGTTCTCCCATTCACATCATGCCTGAATCTCGTTACTGAAATATTCATTATTCACCACGTATTGTATTATGACCACATCTTTCGCGAGATCAGAATATATGATGTATGCTTGGCCATGATCGTTCAGCCTTGTGGTCATGTAGGCTGTTTCAACGGATGGCCAGTCGCTGTTTTGTATTCCGTGCACGGACTTCGCTTTCATAATGTATATCGTTAATGTTTTATATTTTCAGCTTTGTAATCGTACTAATACAATAGTCCTTTCTCCTTTAACGAATCCGGTCTCAGGTCACGGACTCTCCTTCACGGCACAACAACAATGCCCTTTATACGATTAGTCGCGTCATGTCCCGATTTTATCACTTTTAAAAGAAATTTTTTTTCTGCAAGTCGGTTTGCATTTTTTTTGTATTTTAGCCGCCTTAATTTTATAATGAGAAAATTGTAGAAACATGAAAGGATATAAAATCTATTTTATCGTTTTAAGTATTTTATTCTCAAGTATTTGCGGACTTCGCGCCCAGCAGCCCGTGTTGCGTCCGGCCGACAACCTTTTTCGGGATTGTCAGTACGAAAATGCGTTGAATGAATACAAGAAAGGTATCAAGAAGCTTAAATCCAACCGTGTGGAGATCCAGCGCGCCACCTTCCAGATCGCCGAGTGCTACCGCATCATGGGCGACCTCAAGAAGGCCGAGCAACAGTATCTACGCTTGGAGAAGAAGAACTATCAGAAGGACAACCCGATGATTCTCTTCCACTTAGGCAGCATTTACAACTTGCGCGGCGATTATGACCTTGCACTGAAATACTACAACAACTACAAGAAGCGTGTTTCGGACGACCCGCGCGTGGATGTGCGCATCGACGGCTGCAACAAGGCCAAGATGTGGAACGAGAACCCCACCCGTTACGAGGTGGAGAACCTCAAGAAATTCAACACCAAGGAGGACGAATGGGCACCGCGCTGGGCCAACTACGACAAACGCAACGCCATCATGTTCTCCTCCAACCGCGAAGGTTCCGCCGGCAAAGGCACCGACCAATGGACAAGCGGTTCTTTCTCAGATCTTTATGTCTCCACCAAGCCCAAGAGCAAAAACACCGACTGGCCCGGTGAGTGGTCGCCTGTGACTGCCATGGACCAGGGCGGCACCCTCAACACCGGCGTGAACGAAGGCGAGGCCTCCGCCAACCGCAAAGGCTCGGTGGTCTATTTCACCAAATGCCCGCAAGACAAGAAAAAGGTACAGGGCTGCTACATCTACAAGTCCATGAAGAAGGGCAAGGCCTGGGGCGAAGCCGAAATCATCGACCTCGGCGACAGCGCCTACAACTATGTCCACCCGTTCATTTCCGAAGATGAACTCACCATCTGGTTTGCATCCAACAAACCCGGCGGCTACGGCGGCTACGACCTCTACACGGCCACCCGTACCAAGAAGACCGGCAAATTCACCAACATCACCAACTTGGGACCCAAGATCAACACCGAAGGCCAGGAGGTCTTCCCCGCTTGGCGCAACGAAGAGGAGTTCTACTTCTCCTCCGACGGCCA
>JAEEIG010000098.1 GCA_016281255.1 Bacteroidales bacterium | reverse complement strand
TGGCGGTGATCAAACCGAACACGGTGGTCAACAAAGCCACTTTCATACCGCCGGCGACGATGGTCGGGGAGATATCACCTGCGCGCTCGATATCATCGAATGCCTGCACCATACCGATGACGGTTCCCAAGAATCCCAAGGAAGGAGCCAGGGCGATGAACAAGCTGATCCAAGTCATGTTGTTTTCCAATTTCGCCATTTGGACAGCACCGTAAGAGGTGAGGGATTTCTCGACAGATTCGAGACCTTCGTCATAACGGTCGAGACCTTGATAGAAAACAGCGGCAAGGGGTCCTTTCGTGTCGCGGCAGAGTTCCTTGGCGGCATTCACACCCTTGGTCTTGATAGTGTTCTCAATTTTATCCAACAGTTTCTTTGAATTCACTGAAGAAAGATTGAGATAGAAAATACGTTCAATGACGAAAGCCAAACCCAAAATCAAGCAGATCAACACAGGGGTCATCCACACGGCACCACCCTGGATGAATTTGTCTTTCAAGGTGTAGTGCAGACTTTGATTGATGGCATCATCGGGATCCTCCGACAATTCAGCTTGAGCGGTTGCGGGAGCCTCAGCAACTTCGTCTGCCACCTGCTCAGTAGCGGCAGCTTCGTCAGCTTTTTGTTGTTCTTGAGCAAATGCTGTGTTTGCAATACCGAAGGTTAAGAAACCGAAAACGGTAAGTAAGGCGATAAGCTTTTTCATAATTGGATTTTGATTTGTTGAAATTAAATTATTATTACTTTATTGATTTTCAGAACATTACGTCTTGGCGGAGAGAATGGGATTCGAACCCATGAAGCGCTTTTGGCGCTTACGCGCTCTCCAGGCGCGCGCCTTCGACCACTCGGCCATCTCTCCAAAATTTCAGGGTGTAAAAATACATTTTTTTTCAATCACTCTACCACTTTTTTCAAAAAAAAATTCATGGGCTGAAAATCAGTGTTTTCGGTCGCTTTATTTTGTATCTTTGCCGCATATTAAAATTACATCTATTACCTTTAATAAATAACATATTTAATTGGTTATGAAAGAAGTACACAATTTTAACGCAGGACCTTGCGTCCTTCCGAAAGAGGCTGTTGAATCCACAATCAACGCTATCCGCAATTTTGACAACACCGGTATCGGCCTGATGGAAATCTCCCATCGCACCCCGGGTTGGGAAAGAGTGATGGCAGAAACCCGCCAACTTTGGCGCGATTTGCTCAACATCCCCGACAATTACGAAGTGCTTTTCCTCGGCGGCGGCGCCAGCACCCAATTCTTCACCGTGCCCGCTAACCTGCTGAAAACCAAAGCCGCTTATCTCCAAACTGGCGTCTGGGCTAAAAAGTCCGCAAAAGAAGCCAAAAACTTCGGTAAAGTGGAGATCGTGGCCTCTTCTGAAGACAAAACCTACAACTACATCCCCAAAGGCTGGACCGTCCCCGCTGACGCCGACTATTTCCACATCACCACCAACAACACCATCTACGGCACTGAAATCCGCAAGGATTTCGCTCCCGAAGAGATTAACAACGTGATGCTCGTCGCCGATATGTCTTCCGATATCATGAGCCGTCCCGTCGATGTGACCAAATACGGCCTCATCTACGGCGGTGCCCAGAAAAACGTCGGCCCTGCCGGTGTCACCTTCGTCATCGTCCGCAAAGACATCCTCGGCAACATTGGCGACCGCGCTTACATGAATCCGCTGCCGACAATGGTTGACTACCGCACGCACGCCGCTGAGGAAGCCAAGAACATCTCCATGTTCAACACTCCTCCCGTGCTCCCCATCTTCGTGATGCACGAAACCCTCCTGTGGCTCAAGAACACCATCGGCGGTGTCGCTGAAATGAACAAGATCAACATGAAGAAATCCAACCTGCTGTACGAAGAAATCGACCGCAACAGCATGTTCGTGGGCACCGTCGCCGACAAGGCTGACCGCTCCATCATGAACCACTGCTGGGTGATGGCCCCGGGTTACGAAGACAAACAGGACGCCTTCATGGCCTTCGCCAAAGAACGCGGCATGATCGGCATCAAAGGCCACCGCTCCGTGGGCGGCTTCCGCGCTTCCCTCTACAATGCTTGCACCGTCGAAGACGTCGAAGCTCTCGTGGCTTGCATGCAAGACTTCGAAAAAGCGAACAAATAGTATTGAGTTAACCTGTCATTATTTATTAGTTGTTGGCTGTTGGCTGAAAACCGACAGCCAACAGCCTAAATAAAGATATAATTGAATAAATAAAATAATAGGTTAGCATTTAAATTTAAATCCGAAAAAGTAATGAAAGTATTAGTTGCAACCCAAAAACCTTTCGCGAAAGCCGCTGTGGATGGCATTCGCGCTATCGTGGAAAAAGCCGGTTATGAACTGGTTCTGCTCGAAAAATACGAAACTCCGGAGGAACTCTACGCCGCAGTCGCCGATGTCGATGCCATGATCGTCCGCTCCGACAAAGTCACCGCCCAGGTGATCGACGCCGCCAAGAACCTCAAGGTGGTCGTTCGCGCCGGCGCCGGTTTCGACAACCTCGACCTCGCCGCCTGCACCGCCAACAACATCGTGGCTATGAACACCCCCGGCCAGAACTCCAACGCTGTGGCTGAACTGGCTATCGGCATGATGATCTACATGGCCCGCAACACCTTCAAACCCGGCACCGGCGCCGAACTGAAAGGCAAAAAAGTCGGTATCCAGGCTTACGGTAACGTGGGTCGCCTCGTGGCCGAAAAAGCCCGCGCCCTCGGTATGGATGTCTGGGCCTTCGACCCGTTCGTCCCGAAAGAGAAAATGGAAGCCGAAGGTGTCGTCGTCCCCGCCACCCTCGAAGATATGTACAAGAATTGTAACTACATCTCCCTGCATATCCCCGCTAACGACCAGACCAAAAAGTCCATCAACAAAGCACTCGTCGGTCTTATGCCGAAAGGCGGCTGCGTGATCAACACCGCCCGCAAGGAGGTTATCAACGAGGAAGAACTCATCGCCTTGATGGCTGAGCGCGAAGACCTTAAATACTGCACCGATATCGCTCCCGACGCAATGGAAGAGTTCAGCAAATTTGAGAAACGCTTCTTCGCCACCCCGAAAAAACAGGGCGCCGAAACCGCTGAAGCCAATATCAACGCCGGCCTGGCAGCTGCCAACCAGATTGTGAACTTCTTCGTCAATGGCGACAAAAAGTTCCAAGTGAACAAATAAGAAAATGTTTGTTTCCTAATAAATTGTAGAGACGTGCCGTGGCACGTCTCTACTTTTTTTGTACCTTTGCGCCCTCAAAAATTAGGCTATGACATTTAAAAAATATACACTGATTCTTGGTCTGTGCCTCGCGGCACTCTTTTCATACGCACAACAAGGCGTGCTCAAGGGATTCACCTACGACGAATCCTCCGGTGAAACCCTGCCCTACTGCTCCATCCAGCTGCTGGGGACCTCTTTCGGCGCATTGTCGGACGTTACCGGCGCCTTCCTCATCAACAAAATCCCCGCCGGCACCTACACGGTGAAGATTTCGCTTTTGGGCTACAACGACCTGCTCGACACTATCGAAATCGGCTCCAATAACCATTTAACCAAACGGTACAGCCTTTCACCAAGCTCGCAAACCCTTGAAGCAGTGCAGATTGTGGGCGAAAACACTCGAAAAGAACAGGAAACCCGCACCTCCGTCATCAGCGTCACCCCCAAAGACATGAGCAAAATGCCCGCCATCGGCGGCCAACCCGACTTTGCACAGTATCTGCAGGTGCTGCCCGGCATCATCTCCACCGGCGACCAAGGCGGACAAATCTACGTGCGCGGCGGCACCCCCGTGCAGAATATGCTCCTGCTCGACGGTGTCATCCTCTTCAACCCGTTCCACTCCATCGGTATTTTCTCCGTCTTCGACATGGACATCATGAGCAGCGCTGACGTCTATACCGGCGGCTTCGGCGCGGAATTCGGCGGCAGAATCTCCTCTGTGATGGATATCAAAACCCGCGACGGCAACAAAAAACGCCTCGCCGGCAAAGTGGACCTCAGCAATATCGGGGCGCAACTGCTGCTCGAAGGCCCTCTCGTGAAACTCAAAGACAACCGCAAAGCTTCCCTGAGCTTCATCCTCTCCGGAAAGGGCTCTTTCCTCGAACAATCCTCCAAAGTGTTCTATCCATATGTGAAAGATTCCGACGGCCTACCCTACTCTTTCTTGGACTTATACGGCAAAATCACCTTCGCCACTCGCAACGGAACCAAATGGAACCTCTTCGGATTTAACTATACCGACCGCGTAAATTACAGCTCTGTGGCTAAATACGGTTGGGACAACTGGGGCATCGGAACCAACTTCCTGATTGTGCCCGGCGACGCGCCCACCACCATCGAAGGCTCCCTCGCCTATTCGAAATACTCCTCCGAACTGCAGGATGTCAACTACGACCCCAAAAAAAGCTCCATGGACGGCTTCACGTTCGACTTGGGATTCAACTACTATCTGGGTACCAGCCTGCTGAAGGTCGGTGTGGATGTCGTGGGCTATAACACGAATTACGAGTACTACACCATCTACCATTCGCAACGGCTCATCGAGGACCATACCACGGACCTGTCCCTCTATATCAAGTACAAGTATAATTTCCGCAATAAACTCCTGATCGAACCGGGCTTCAGATTACAATATTATTATTCTCTCGGTGAAGCTTCCCCCGAACCCCGTTTGGCTATCAAATACAACATTACCAAGAATTTGCGCCTGAAATTGGCGGCAGGTATGTACTCCCAGAACCTGGTGACCGTCAGCTCCGACCAGGATGTGGTGAACCTCTTCAACGGCTTCATCTCCTCCCCGCTGGGTAACGACTTGATACCGAACACCATCCTCAATGACGACAAAGAAATCAAAGGACGTCTGCAAAAATCGCAACATGCCGTGCTGGGCTTGGAATACGACCCGCTCAGCTCCCTCAATATCAATATTGAAGGTTATTTCAAAAACTTCTCCCAACTCATCTCCGTCAACCGATACAAACTGGTGGAAGACGACTACGACTTTATCTGGGAGAAAGGCTACTCATACGGTGGCGATGTCTCTGTAAAATACGAAAACAAAGGCGTTTACATCTGGTTTGTCTATTCATTGGGCTGGGTGAAGCGATATGACGGCAAAATCACGTATTACCCGCATTTCGACCGCCGTCACAACATCAACTTGGTGGCTTCCTACGCTTTCGGCAAACGCCGCTCCTGGGAAATCAACGCCCGCTGGAATTTCGGTACCGGCTTCCCCTTCACGCAGACTCAGGCCTTCTATCCGCACTACGATCCTTCCGATATCAGCGACGACTACGTGTCGAACAACGAAGATGTTTACTTCATGCTGGCCGAATTCAACCAAGCCCGCCTGCCCAGTTACCACCGTCTCGACCTCGGCGCGAAGAAAAAATTCTTCCTGACCCAGCGCCAAACCCTCGAACTCAGCCTGTCAATGACCAATGTCTATAACTATAAGAACGTGTTCTACGTCAACCGCACCACGAACGACATCATTTACCAACTGCCGTTCCTGTATTACTTCGGAGTGACGTGGCGGTTCTAACCGGTTAGTTGGTTAGTCGGTTATACGAAAAAAGGAGGAACAAATGTTCCTCTTTTTTGTTGGCGAACCGGACGACTAAGATTGTTCGCAGAATGATGCCTTCTTATTATCTCGGTGCATTTTTTTCGGGTGAAAAATGCACGGGGTATGGGCGTTATCTCATCCACCCATCCACACGGAATACCTTCTCCACTAGTTTTCTCTTTTGATGTGTCACCGCATCACAATGCCACACCTCCACCCGAGCTGCATAATAGTGTTCAAAGTCGCCCTCGTAGATAGTGAATCCTGTTCCTTGATTATGTTCTATATGCCCAAAAGTGGTATGATTGGACACGTATGTCTTTGTCCGTTTTTTTATCTGCTCGTACGATAGCGGTTCGTTTTTGGTAACCTCAAAAAGACGCAAGTAGAGTGTCCCATCAGGGAGTGCAGGATAATAGAAATCCCAATCGTATAAGCCGGAGTTGCCATAAAGCATCAACCACGAATTGGTATCACATTCCGTCACAGTATTATCACGGTTAGGTAACGACTCACCCCAAGGTATATTGCCAGGTATGCTATATTCCAAATCGGATGGGATGGGGTGTCTTTCAGCATAATAAGAAAGGGCCGACTGAGCTGCCATACCATAAAATAACAAATATGCGAACAGCATCACAACACCGAGTAACGAAGCCAACAGACAAATCACCGCATGTCTATAACGTTTCATTTTGAAATCTCTCACGATAATCACAACTGTTATAACCCCAACGGCCACTACGGCCAGCATAGTTATCCATTCCATAACAAGTCCAACATAGTAGGGCCATATATGGTCTTCGCTTGCAGAAAGCAACATCGTATCAATAAAAAGCAACAGCAATACCACCAGCGGCAATCGCCACCAGTAACGAGTCATACGTTCCCAAAAAGTATCTGTCATAACTTCCTACAAAAAACTGTCTTTACAAATCACCTATATTCCATTTCCAAAATGGCAGTATCTCAATTGTACCTGTATCAGTTTGGATAGTGTCGGTTTGGTTTTCAGTGATAATTAGCCCATTATGAATGGAAAATGTACGCATTGCTTCTTCTATGCCTGCCGTTTCACGATGCAGGTTGTCAGGATTTAGTTCGGCACATACTTGTAACAATTGCGTGGGAGTACCTTTTTCCACCACCACAAAATCACATTCACCTTTCCCCTCAAAATAACAGATGTGCGGATATTGGTTTCTCAATGCAATGTAAACAAGATTTTCCAAAAGGTGTCCTTCGTCTGTCATGGAATGGGTGGAAAGCGAGTAGGCGAGTCCGGTGTCAGCGGCGTAAATCTTTTTTGGACTAACCATTTGCGAGCGGACGGAGTAACTGTATTTCTCGACAAATGAAAACAAATAACTGTTTGCCAAATAATTACACCAATTCAAAATGGTATTGGTGGCGTTTACTGAGATTGCCTGTTTAATTTTTGAAGCGGAGAATTTGTTGCCGACATTCTGCATAAGGAAATTTGCCAACCTTTGCAGGGACGACACTTCCTTGATACCGTACCGCACAATAATGTCGCGATAGAGAATATCCTGAAACAGTGTTGTGAGTTGCTGT
>JAEEIG010000097.1 GCA_016281255.1 Bacteroidales bacterium | reverse complement strand
TGGCGGCGGCCGCGCAAGCCGTGACCGACTACTTCCAGACGAAGGAGGGCATCATCTACATCAGCGTGATGAACAACATGAGCATCGACTGTGACTGTGTGGATCATCCCGAGCCCGTGAAGTTGGAGGACTACGGCATCCTCGCCAGTACCGACCCTGTGGCCCTCGACCAGGCCTGCGTCGAGATCATCAACCAGCAGAAGGTGACCGCCACCAACGATCCCACCGACCTGCACTCCCGCAGCAACCAGCAGCACGGCACCCACACCATCGACTGGGCGGAGAAGATCGGCTTGGGAACGAAGAAGTACAAGTTGGTGGAGATTGACAAGTAGTAGCTCTTTGCAAGTTTTTGGACAACAACATTATGACCAATTTAGAAAAATGCAACGCCGGCATCGAATACTCGTATGCCGACGAGGAGCTGATCGCGCTTAAGACCGAGGCCATCCGGCAGTGCGAGATCTTTAACGCTCTTGACGGGCGCGACTACATGGCGCAGTACCGACAGCTGCAGCAGATGCTCGGCGCGGTGGGCGAGCGCGTGTGGATCGCCAAGACCTTCAACTGCGACCGTGGCAAGAACATCTTCATCGGTGACGACTTCACCGGCAATCATAACCTTACTATCCTCGACATCCGCGAGGTCCATATCGGCAACCACGTGATGGTCGGGCCGCACACGCTGATCACCACCGTCGGGCACCCGCTTTCGCCCAAGGGCCGCCGCGAATACCACGCCTTAGCCAAGCCCGTGCGCATCGGCGACGACGTGTGGATCGGCGGCAACGTCACCATCCTGCCCGGCGTGACCATCGGCAACAACGTGGTGGTGGCGGCCGGCGCCGTGGTCACCGAAGATGTGCCCGACAACACCTTGGTCGGCGGCGTGCCCGCGAAAATCATCAAGACAATCGAAAACGACCTCTGATCAATAAAACGAGAACGATATAAGTATTTCGAGACATTGAAAAACCGTAAGTTTATTGGGACATTGGCGGGCATCGCCGCCGCCGTTTGTTATGGTACCAACCCGTTAGGTGCCTTGAAGTTGTATGCTACCGGAATGCAGACCAACAGCGTTCTGTTCCACCGCCACCGCCATCCTGGGCGCGCTCGAACCGCTCACTGCCGTGCTCATCGGCCTGCTCGTGTTCGACGAACCGTTTACGACTTATCTTGCCATCGGTATCGTGCTCATTCTCGCGGCGGTGATGATTATAGCCTTGGCGCAACAGAAAAAGCGGGCAGACTCCCTGGCATGATAGAGAAAAAGCGTATCTTTGCAGCGTAAAAAAATGAATTATGAAAAAGACAATCTTATACATTTTGTTAGCACTTTTCTTTGCTTCCTGCGAGAGAAATCCCGTAGCGCCCCCTATCCCTGATGATCCAACCCCTTTGGAAGATGGAGATATTATTGAAAATGCTGTTGTTGACTATGATGGAAACACGTATAATGCCGTTGTGATCGGCAAACAAGTGTGGATGCAGAGCAATCTACGCACCACCCACTATGATGATGGCACTGCAATCCCTTTAGAAACGGAAGTTAGTGACAGTGTCGCTTGCTACTATGATTTTGATAACGGACGAGACCTGAGAGACTATGGCTATTGGTACAATTGGAAAGCAGTAATGCACAATTCGTCTGCCTCCAATGCAAATCCAAGTGGTGTGCAAGGTATTTGCCCCAAGGGGTGGCATGTGCCAAGTAATGCTGAATGGATTCAATTGAGGGACTATTTGCTAAAAAATGGCAATTATTATTGCGGAAACGACTCCAATGACATAGCAAAAGCATTAGCTTCAGAGACCGATTGGGAACTTTTTACGCATTCTGAGACGGGGGGACTTGAAACGCCCCATATTCCCTGTTGTGTGGGAAATCCTACATACACCAACAATGCCACTGGATTTAGTGCATTCCCTGCCGGTTTTTACGGAGAATTTTATTATGGCTGCTACCCTGCAAGCATGAGGCATCAAGCAAATTTCTGGAGCACAACCGAGTACGAAGATATTAGCGTGACATCAGTTTTGGGATGCTGTTTATTCTATAACAACTCCGCCGTTTCTGGTAATTACAACTCTAAACGTTTTGGCTATTCTGTCCGTTGCCTCCGAGATTAGTTATTCCTGTGGGTTTCCCCTTGAAAAAACAAATTCAGAAAGATGAGTTTTTTTATGCAATAAATAAACGAAACTGGCTCGTTTTGCCATATTAGTCGCAAAAATATCAAAATGTGACGTGAGAAGAGAAATTTTCCGGTGTGGGGTCAAGAGCCATTCCGACAGCTACATAGGGCATTTTATGCTCGACCAAATGAAAATGGAACTTGACTTCGAACAGGTCAAGAAGTTTGAGACCGGTTTCACCAACGAGTCGACATTTTTTCTTGAAAAACACGATTGTCAGTACGGTCTGAGCCGATAATTCGCGAAAAAGTGGTATTTTTGCGGTTATAAAATCTGTCCCATTATGAAACAACATCTTATCGGCGAAGGATATATGCCCTTCTTGGGCTATCAAACCTATTACCGCATCGTCGGCGAACCGTCAAGCAAGCCGGCGTTGCTGCTGTTGCACGGCGGACCGGGCAGCACGCACAACTATTTCGAGGTGCTGGACCGTATCGCTGACACGGACCGTCAGGTGATTTCCTACGACCAGATCGGATGCGGCAACTCCTATCTCGACGGGCATCCCGAGTTGTGGACTCAGGAGACCTGGATCAACGAGCTCATCGCCCTGCGCGAGTATCTGCATCTTGACCAAATCCACTTGCTCGGCCAGTCGTGGGGCGCCATGCAGGCCATCGCCTATATCATCGACTGTAAGCCGGAAGGCATCAAATCGGTGATTCTCTCTTCAGGTCACGCCTCCAGTTCGCTATGGGCCAGCGAGCAGCACCGTCTCATCCAATATATGCCGGAAGAGGACCAAGAGGCCATCCGTCGC
>JAEEIG010000096.1 GCA_016281255.1 Bacteroidales bacterium | reverse complement strand
CTCCTGCAGGGCTATGATCTCCTCTACCTCTATGAGCCTCATCGCGCGACACCGCAATTGCGCGGTGCCGACCAGTGGCGCAACATCACCACCGGCACGGAACTCATCCGCCGCATGCTCAACGGCGAGGCATACGCGCTCACCTGTCCGCTCATCACCAAAGCTGACGGCGGCAAGTTCGGCAAGACCGAAAAGGGCAACGTCTGGCTCGATCCCGCCCGCACCTCCCCGTACGCGTTCTACCAGTTCTGGCTCAACTGCTCCGACGACGACAGCAAACGCTACATCCGCATCTTCACCCACTTCACGAAGGAGGAGATCGAGGAGATGGAACGCCAGCACGATGCCGAGCCTCACTTGCGCATCCTGCAAAAGGCGCTGGCAAAGGATTTGACCGTGCGCGTGCACTCGCAGGAGGATTACGACGCGGCCGTCAACGCCTCCGAAATCCTCTTCGGCAAAGGCACCGCCGAGAACCTCGCAGCCCTCTCCGAAGAGATGTTCCTCTCTGTGTTTGAAGGAGTTCCGCAGTTCGATGTCCCGATGACGGTTCTCGATGAAACCTGCGGCGTGGTCGATTTCCTTGCCAAGCACACCCAAGTCTTCAACTCCAACGGCGAAGCCCGCCGCATGCTGAAAGACAACGGTGTCGCTATCAACAAAACGAAGGTCAAAGAGGACAAAAATGTCACCAAAGACGATCTTCTCAATGGAAAATATGTGTTGGTGCAGAAAGGCAAAAAGAACTATTATATCGTGAAATTCATTTAACTTTGAACTTTGAACTTTGAACTGCTTCAATAACCAATAACCAATAACCAATAACCTTTACAGAAATGGGCTATATATCCTTAATCCTCCTGATCCTCCTCGGCATCGTCCTGATGATTCTGGATTTCCTCGTCATCCCCGGCGGTGTGGTGGCCATCCTCGGCGTGCTTTGCATGATTGGAGGCGTAGTCACGTCTTTTGTGCAGTTCGGTACCACCGTGGGCATCCTGACCCTGGTGCTGACGGCTGTCATCACTTTCGGCTCATTCTGGCTGATGATGCGGACCAAGACGTGGCGGAAGCTGCAGCTTAAAACGCAGATTGACAGCAAGATGAACGAGATCGACTCCAACAAGTTGAAGGAGGGGATGGAAGGTGTGGCGATTTCCCGTCTTGCCCCGACCGGCACCGGGCTCTTTGGCGATACCGAAGCCGAGGTGGTCTCCATGCAAGGGTTTATCGACGAAAACTCACCCATTCTGATTCATAAAATCGAAGGTAGTAAAATTATCGTAGAAGCTATTCATCAAAATTAATCATCAAAATTAATACATTATGCCTCAAACAATTATCACCATTGTGATTGTCCTGGCGCTCGTCATCCTCTTCTTCTGGATGGTCCCTTTGCGCCTGTGGTTCATCGCCATTTTGAACGGTGTCCACGTCTCATTAGTGCAACTTATCCTGATGCGTTGGCGTCGCGTTCCGCCAGATATGATTGTCAATTCGATGATAACCGCGTCCAAAGCGGGCATCGACATCAGTCGTGACCAGCTGGAAGCTCACTATTTGGCTGGTGGCCACGTGAAACCGGTGGTCAACGCGCTCATTTCCGCTGACAAGGCCAATATCACCCTTGATTTCAAGGCAGCGACGGCTATCGACTTGGCTGGGCGTAACGTGCTGGAGGCCATTCAGACCTCTGTGAACCCGAAGGTCATCAACACGCCTCCCGTGGCGGCTGTGGCAAAAGACGGCATCCAGTTGATTGCCAAGGCGCGCGTGACGGTACGCACCAACATCCGCCAGCTCGTGGGCGGTGCCGGCGAAGAGACCATTATCGCCCGCGTGGGTGAGGGTATCGTCTCCGCCATCGGTTCCGCCGATACGCACAAGTCGGTGCTCGAAAATCCGGATTCCATTTCCAAATTGGTGCTGACCAAGGGCTTGGACTCTGGCACGGCGTTCGAAATTCTCTCCATCGACATCGCGGATGTGGATGTGGGTAAGAACATCGGAGCTATGCTGCAGATGGACCAGGCCAATGCCGACAAGAACATCGCGCAAGCAAAGGCTGAAGAGCGCAGGGCCATGGCAGTGGCGCAAGAACAGGAAATGAAGGCCAAGGCCCAAGAGGCACGTGCTCAGGTGATCCTTGCCGAAGCTGAGGTCCCCAGAGCCCTCGCCGATGCTTTCCGAAACGGCAATCTCGGTGTGATGGACTACTACAAGTTAGAGAACATAAAGGCCGACACCTCCATGCGCGACGGTATCAGCAAAATGGGACAAAGCGCTCCTAATACTTCAAAAAAATAGACCAATGAGCTTAAAATCATTGTCGTTTTGCATCATTTTGGGCATAACCTCCTTTGGTTATGCTCAAAATGTTTCTGCACCCAAGTACCGTTATCAGTACAAGATGGTGCGGTTGGATTCCACCTACGATGCGAAAATCGACCCGAAATTGGCCAAGTATGTGGATAAGAAACGTCGGCAGATGGAAAAACAGATGCAAGTGGTAGTCGCGCGCACCGAGGCGGAGTTGGAATCCTTCCCGCCCGAAAGCCCGCTCTCGAACTTCTTGACCGACTTGCTGTTGAACGAAGCATCCGAATATATTAAAGACACTGCATTTGATAATTTGGACCTGTCCATGTTGAATTTTGGCGGTATCCGCACCACCATGCCAGCGGGAAATGTCACGGTGGGCGACATCTTCAATATCTCGCCATTCGACAACTACCTTACATTCATTGTGTTGAAAGGCAGTGAGTTGCGAAAGGCCTTGGAGAAGTTTACGGATAAATTCAACGCACCGTACGCAGGAGTGACCATCATCTACCAGAACAACCGCCCGTCACAAATTCTTGTGGGTGGCAAGCCTATTGACGACAGCCGCCTCTATAAACTCGTCACGCTGGATTTCATTGCGGACGGGGGCGATCATCTCATTGAAGATGTTCAATTTGAGAGAAAGGAAACCACGACGGTCACTTTCCGCGATTTCTTGATTGCAGAACTCAAAGCGATGACCTCCCGTGGTGAGAAGGTGACAGGGAAAAAGGACGGAAGAGCTTCTTTTTAAGAAAATTAACCGTTGAATCGTTTTTTTTCGTATTTTTGCCATTTTATTTGAATCGGGTATAGTGGCGCTTTTTCAAGGCTCTTTTTCCCGATTGTACGTTAAACTATGTGTATATCATATTGTCTGAAAAAACAATGAAACGGTTATCGGATATGAAACAGAAATCGATGGCATTATGGCTTTTAGCTGTCATGTTGTCTTGTGCAGGCTTGTTGTCGGCGCAATCGCAAGGTACTGGTAACAAGGTGTTTACTGTTAATCGCATTCCTATTAAGATGGTTTTCGTGAAAGGTGGGGAGATCCAGCTGGGTTGTGTCAGCAGTCGGGACGACAGTTGTTCGACCGAGGAGTTGCCTGCACACATGGTGAATTTGCCGGATTATTACATTGGCGAGACTGAAGTGACCCAAGCCCAATGGATGGCCGTGATGGGGCGCGACAACAATCCCAGTTATTGGAAAGGCAACACTCTTCCTGTGGAGCGTGTGAGTTGGGCAGAATGCCAACGGTTTGTCGCCCGCCTGAACAAGTATTTAGCGGCCGAATTGCCGGAAGGATACCGCTTCGCCCTTCCGAGTGAAGCCCAATGGGAATATGCGGCCCGCGGGGGACTGAAAAGCGCCGGAACCCGTTATTCAGGCAGCAACGACCTGAAGCAGATTGCTTGGTATTATGACAACAGCAATGAACGCACCCACGATGTCAGAGTCAAATCGGCCAATGAATTAGGCGTTTTCGACATGAGCGGCAATGTGTGGGAATGGTGTCAGGATTGGTACAACGAGAACTACTATTCAGAGAATAAAGATTGGGACAACCCCTTAAATGATCAGGAGACCGCCTATTATGTGCAAAGAGGAGGCAGCTGGAACTTCGCGGCCCCCTATCATAGATGTGCCAAACGCGATTACGGCAGTCAACACTCCCGTTATGAGGACTGCGGCTTCCGCATAGCGTTGGTTCCTCAACGATAAAAAAAAAACTCCGCCACGGCGGAGTTTTTTTTTTATCGTGTCTTTTCTAGAACGCGTATTTCAAATGGAATAGAATCTGCCAAGTGGAGGACAAACTGTTGTAATAAGACCACGTGGACGGGGTGAAAGAGTAATTCCCGGTGGTGTCGTCGTATCGTAACACCACTTCGTTGTCCAAGATTTTGTAAGCACCCCATTTGCTGTAGAACAGGTTTGCCAAGTTGTTGAAGTCCACGCCGACATTGAGGGTCTGACGATGTCCGCTGATGTCGAAGTAGAACTCCTGTTCCACTTTCAGGTTGATGCGGTTCACCCAAGGCGCTTGTCCGCCGTTGCGTATGGAATACTCGCCTCTGTGCCTGCTGAGGTATTTGTCGTTGCAGATGAAATCTTCGAAAGCGGCGCGGTTTTCGTCGGACACAAACGGCATGGCTGCCAGTTCTTCCTTGGTGGGAATGTAGATGAGCTGGGAACTGGTCATTCCACTGACATTCCCGATAAGGTAGGAACGGTGGGAGCGATAGTAGCCGTTAAATACGCCCAAGTTCAGGCCTTCGTAGAAGAGACCGAGTCTGGTGGCTGTGAATTTGCCTTCTTTGATGGTGTAGCCGATGGAGGCGATCACACGGTGTGGTGCTACATAACCGGTGAGGCCCAGCTCGGGTTTGTTGCAGTCGTTCACATTGGAGGTGTTGGCGAAGCTGGAGACTTGGTCCGCAATGCCGTCGGAAATCGCAGTGGCCTGACTGAAGGTATAGGCCGCCATCAAACTCAAGCCGAAGCGGAAGTCCTTGTTCAACTGGGCGGTGAGGGAGAGGAACTGACCATGCAGACTGGTTTCGTTATAGAGGTAATAGCCGCTCATAATGGCGCCATCGCAGTTGGTGATTTCCTCGCTTGTATAGTGAGTGCGGGGGGCGGGCTCGCCCGGCAATTGGACGGTGCCGTCTTCTTTGTATCCTAACACTTTGGCATACACTTCGTTGAAGTTGTAAGAGTAAATCCCTTCAAGGGTGATTTTCACGTTGCCGGGAATCACAACGTCCATGGCCAGAGAGGATTTCCAAGAGGTGGGCATTCTCAGGTCTTTGGCGAGGATGGTGGCATTGGTCGGTGCGGGCAGATTGGTGCGGACATATTGGTCGCCGCCATGGACACTGTTGATGATGTTCTCAAGTTCGGTGTCGAATTCCACAACCTCTTGGCCGGTTGCCAGATTGGCAATGTATTGATATTGCAGGCAGTTGGAGTTGCCGGCGGCACTCACTAGCCAGACGTTCGGGATACGGCCGGTGAAGAAGCCGGTACCGCCGCGAAGGAAGAGCTTGCGCTTGTGGGTGATGTCCCAGTTGAATCCGATACGCGGAGAGACGTGGAAGTCTGTGCCGGGAACGTTGGCGGTGCTGAGCCCGGCAAAGGAGCTGTTCGGGTTCGTGGCTGCGATGGCATCGAAATCGGCATTCCGGTTGTCGTAGCGGAAGCGGATGAAGGGCAGCTCAAGACGGAGACCTGCCGTGAGTTTGAAAAACTTGCTGAACTCGATGTCATCCTGCGCATATACGGAAATTTGCGATTGGTAGAAAGTGGGATAGACCTGCTTCGTGGGGGTCTCGGTGTTGGCGTGGGTGATCATGAAAAGCGCGGGACCTGCGCCTTCCACGTCGTTCACGTCGTTCAGGAACGATTGCCAAGAGTCATAGATGTACCAGCCGGAGCCACCGGGCATATAGCCGTTCCGGATGCTGTTGAACTCCACTTGGACACCTGCCAAGACGTTGTTGATGCCTTTCTTGTAGTTGAATTCGTCCGTAAGGGTGTAGCTGCTTACACGGCGAATATTGCCGTATGTGAACGGGTCGGGACCGAAGCTGGTGAACGTGGACAGCTGTGTGCTGCCGTCGGGGGCGATGTAGGGCTCCAGAATGTCCACCGCCGGAAACAAGCCGCCATAAAAGGAACGGGGCTCGTTTTGCAGCGACCAAGTGAAGCGGACCATGTTGTTGGCACGTCCGTTCAGGAAGTGGGAGTTGAGCTCTGCCGCCAAGGAGGAGAAATTCAGATTCTGGAAATAGCGGGCCGACTCAAACGGCATCGCAAAGGGCGAGTTCCGGCCGGCATTGTCGCGGTTCACGGTGTACATTTCGCCATTGGAAATGAGAAAGATGTTGGTGCCGCCCAATGGGCTGTAAGAGTCGGACGGTTTCCTGGAAGTGGTGAAGTAGGTGTGGGAGAAGCGGATCTGGAACAGGTTGTAGTCGTTGATGCGCCAGTCCAGACGTGCAAATGCTTTGAAGTCGGGGGTCGCCACCGTGTAGCTTTGGTAGCGGCCGGGATCGTAACCGAATCGGTCCACCAGGAATTGGTGTATGGATTCCATCTGATCCGTGGTGGGGCGGCAGACGCCCGTGCTGCCGCCGTAAGGCTCGCTTTCGTCCTGACGCGACAGGATGTCGGAGCCTGACTGATAGTCGAAAGAGTATTCGCCGTTGACAAAGAAGAAGAGCTTGTCTTTGACAATCGGTCCTCCGAGGGTGAAACCGATGCTGTTGGTGAAGGTGGGGGAGGTGGTCAGCCAGTTGGTGTCGATATGCCGTCCTTGCAAATCGCTGCTGGTGAAGAAGTCGTACACCGAACCGTGCCATTCGTTGGTGCCGTGTTTCGTGACCATGTTGATGGCGCCGCCTTGGAAGTTGCTATGGCGCACATTGAACGGGGTGAGGTTCACGCTGACCTGGTCGATGGCTTCGAGGGAAATCGGGGTGCCGCCGGCCGGCAGGCTGGATCCGATACCGAAGGAGTTGTTGAACGAGGCACCGTCCACGGTGACATAGGAACCGCGGTAGTTGGCGCCGCCGAAGGCAGCCCCGAACTCTGTGGTGACACTCTGCGGGGTGAGTTTCAAGATGTCGTACAAGCTGCGGCTCACGCTGGGGGTCATCTCGATGGAAGCGCTGTTGAGGTGGATGCCGATGCCGGACCGGTTGATGTTCATCGACGAGTTCTCGCCGTCACCGAAAATGTTCACCTCCATGATTCTTTTGGTGGTGCGCTCCAATACCGCATCCACTACAACCGTCTCTCCCAGAGGCGCCTCGATGTCGTGAATGATGGCGGTTTTATAGTTGAGGCGTTCCACGCGGACGATGTAGGGACCGCCCGCTAAAATGTTGTTGATGATATAGTTGCCCTTTTCGTTGGAGAAAACATAGTAGTGTTGGCCTGTGGGCATGTGTACGACGGTCACCACGGCTTCGGAGATGGGATCTTTGCCGTCGCTCACGTTGCCGGAGATGGCGGCAGTGGTGATCTGCGCCGTGAGCATCAGGTCAGGCATAAGGCAAAAAAGTGCCAAAAGCAACACCGACAAAATGTTTTTCAGTCTCCTGTTTCCTTCATAAAAGTGCAAAATATGAGCCATAATCAATATAATTCAAAATCACAAATATAATATAACCTACTAAATGATAGGGATATACGGAATGTATTGTCGAATATCGCATACCATTTGTATGAAGTTACAAAATTACAAAAAAATCCCAATGGAAAACAACAATAATTTTTTGGCAATGAAGCAAAAAAAAACTATTTTTGCCGTTTAATTTTCTTGAAAATGATAACGTTCTGTATTGCATTGGTTTTACTCATTGTAGGCTATGTTTTTTACGGTAAAGTGGTGGAGCGCGTGTTCGGAATCGACGAGAACCGCCCGACGCCTGCCACCACAATGGCCGACGGTGTGGATTATGTCCCGATGAAGCCGTGGAAGCTCTTCCTTATCCAGTTCCTGAATATCGCGGGGGTGGGGCCGATTTGCGGCGCCATCATGGGGGCGCAATACGGCACCGCTTCCTACCTCTGGATCGTCTTCGGTTGTATCTTCGGCGGCGCGGTCCACGACTACATGTCGGGCATGATCTCCCTGCGTGAGAACGGATGCTCGCTGCCCGAGACCCACGGCAAGTACTTGGGCAACGGGGTGAAACAGTTCATGCGTGGCTTCATGGTGTTGCTGATGGTCCTGGTCGGAGTGGTCTTCGTGAACACGCCCGCCCAGCTCCTGCAGTCGCAGTTCACCCCCAATTTGAGCGTCTATGTTTGGGTGGTGATTATCTTGGCTTACTATTTGATAGCCACGTTGTTGCCTATAGACAAGGTCATCGGTCGCATCTATCCCGTTTTCGGTTTCCTGCTGATGGGCATGGCGGTGGCCATCATGGTGGCATTCGCCATCTATCATCCCGATATCCCCGAAATCTGGAGCGGTCTGCAGAATCGTCACCCTCAGGCGGCCACCAACCCGCTCTTCCCGATGATGTTCATCAGCATCGCGTGCGGGGCGGTCTCCGGCTTCCACGCCACGCAATCGACTCTCGTGGCACGCTGCATGACCAACGAACGGCAAGGCCGTCACATCTTCTACGGCGCCATGATTGTAGAGGGTGTCGTTGCTTTGATATGGGCTGCCGCTGCCGCGTATTTCTACCATACTGACCCGGAGCTGCAGACCAAGAGCGGCCCCGCCATGGTGGGCGTTATCGCCAACACGTGGTTCCCGACAGTCATTGCCGTCATCACCGTTTTGGGTGTCATCAGCGCCGCTGTCACTTCCGGCGATACCGCTTTGCGTTCCGCGCGCCTTATCGTGGCCGATTTCATGAATCTGGAACAGAGAAGTATCAGCAAACGCCTTTGGATCGCCATCCCGCTCTTCGTGGTCACCGGGGCCTTCCTCGTTTTCAGCCTTGCCGCGCCGACAGGCTTCCAAGTCATTTGGCAATATTTCTCCTGGGCCAACCAGATGCTCGCCGCCTTCACACTGTGGGCTATCACGGTGTATCTGCGCCTCAACAAACAGAAGGCTTACTATTGGATGGCACTCCTCCCTGCCGTTTTCATGACGATGGTCACAGTCAGTTTCATCTTTGTGTCGGGCAGTTGCCTTGGCGCATTCGTCCCTCGCACACTCGCCTATATCCTCGCCGCCGTCATCACGTTTGGCGTGACGGGACTCTTCTTCAAGAAAGTGCAGTACAGGCAATAGGCGACAGGGTTACACCTCCTCGCGGCGCAGCAACCCGCTGGTGATCATGCGGTTGGCTTCGACAGGGAATCGCAGCCTTTCGTAGTTGTTTTCCGACACCGACATCTTGTTGTGCAGCTTCCGGAAGAGTTTCTTGCGGAGGTATTCGTTGACGGATGCCTCGGATTCATAGTACAGATACTGTAGGAAATCGAGCACCAGTTTGCTCTTTTTCTGACTTTCGGCGATGTTTTGCGGAGTGTCTTGGCAGAGGAATTTGGTGTCGGAGAGCTGGGGAAGCATCCCGATGTAGTCCTCTAAGTCCACCTGCTTGTCTGCGGAGAGCAAAAGCAGGTAATCGGCTTGAGGATAGGAGAATTGTATTTTTGTCAGTCCCTGTTTGTTGAACAGATAGTAGTCGTCTTCGAAGAGAAGGCCGCCGAAAAGGGGGTTTTCTTGCGACAATGACATCTCCATAGGGGCGGTGACGTGGTTGGCCAAAATCACTAAGTTGATGTCAAACTCCTGATTGAACGACATATAGTACATAGGGAACTGCAGATTGGGGTGAATGTCTTCAAGGGAGATGCCCCCGATGTAGGCGCAGGGGTGTCGCAGCTCTTTTCGCACTTTGTTGGCGAAGGAGAACGGCGGCAGCGGCGACTGAATCCAGCAGAGCCAATAGTTTTTGGCGCTGCCGAACGCGTCCAGCGAGATGATTTGCGGAGCGTTTTTCTTCTTTTGGGGCATAGAGGCGATAATTTCGAGGGGCAAAAATAAAAAAAAATCGTATATTCGCGCCGCATTAAATTTTGAACTGAATAAAATACAAAGAACTATGAGTCAAATCGTTAAAGTTTATGGTAGAGAGATTTTGGACTCTCGCGGCAATCCTACTGTTGAAGTTGATGTTTACACCGCTGCAGGGGCGGTCGGTCGTGCGGCTGTTCCCTCTGGCGCTTCCACGGGCGTGCATGAGGCTGTGGAGTTGAGAGACGATCAGAAAGACAGATATATGGGCAAGGGCGTGCTGAAGGCCGTCCAGAATGTGAACAGCACCCTCGCGGAGGCTGTGGAAGGCATGGAGGTGAGCGACCAGGCAGAACTCGATGCCCGCATGATTGAGGTTGACGGCACCGAAAACAAGGGTGCTATGGGTGCCAACGCCTTGTTAGGCATATCGTTGGCTGCTGCCAAGGCCGCCGCTCAGGAGACGGGTCAAGACCTCTATCGCTATGTCGGCGGATGCAACGCCACAGTGCTGCCCGTTCCGATGATGAACATCCTCAACGGCGGTTCTCATGCGGACAACCGTGTTGATTTCCAAGAATTTATGATCATGCCTGTGGGCGCTCCTACCTTCCGTGAGGCTGTCCGTATGGGTTCTGAGGTGTTCCACAACCTGAAGAAGGTGCTCAAGGGTCGCGGTTACTCCACCAATGTGGGTGACGAAGGCGGTTTCGCCCCCGACCTCAAATCCAACGAGGAGGCTCTCGAAGTGATTCTTCAAGCTATCGAAAACGCCGGCTACAAACCGAAAGAGGACATTTGCATCGCACTTGACCCCGCCTCTTCCGAGTTTTACGATGCCGAAAAGAATATCTACAAACTGAAATGGTCCACCGGCGACGAGCTCACGCCCGCCCAGATGGTCGATTATTGGAAGACGTGGTGCGACAAATACCCGATCATCTCCATCGAAGACGGTATGGCCGAGGACGACTGGGACGGTTGGAAGCTTCTCACCGACACCATCGGCGACCGTTGCCAGCTTGTGGGTGACGACCTTTTCGTGACCAATGTGAAGCGCCTGCAAATGGGACTTGACAAGGAGGTGGCCAACTCCATCCTCATCAAGGTCAACCAGATCGGAACACTTACTGAGACTATCAACGCCGTGCAACTGGCACAGCGCAACTACTATACCGCTGTGATGTCGCACCGTTCCGGTGAAACCGAGGATACGACTATCGCCGACCTCGCCGTCGCCTTGGGCACGGGCCAAATCAAAACCGGTTCAGCCAGCCGTACCGACCGTATCTGTAAATACAACCAGCTGATGCGCATCGAAGAGATGCTGGGCGCACAGGCCATCTATCCCGGCAAGAATTTCCCGTTCAGAGGATAGGATAACATGATGAAAAAAAAACGCGGCGAAAGCCGCGTTTTTTTTTACTTTGTCGGGGCGGGCCGAACCTTGTCCTCGCGCTTCCAATCGACGGTCATGCCGAAGAGGGAGACACCCAAATACCCGCGCATCTTCAGCGTTTTGCCGCCATCCACGATGCGGACGTATGCTTTGTAGGTGCCGTTTTTGCCCGGGTATTTGATCTTGCCGTTTTGGTATTCATTCTCCTTGGCGTTGTAGGTCAGCCCTTTCATGAACACCAAGCCGACCTGGTCCTGACCCTTGATGTCGTTGGTCCAAACCACTTTGGCTTCGTATGTCCCGTCAGCGGCTTTGTAGATCTGCGCCTGCGACTGCTTTTTCGAAAAAGGGTCCACGCAGTAGTAGATGCCTAAGATGTCGTCTGCTTTTTGCGCATAACTTGCCGCCGAAATGGCAGCGAGGATGATTATGGTTATGATTTTTTTCATCATTATTTGTTTTTTTTGTTATCCGCACACTGCGCTGCGCTGCGCTTGTGTGTTGTTCCCCACACTGCGCTGCGCTTGTGTGGCTTCTTTATTATCCCCACACTGCGCTGCGCTTGTGTGGGGTTAATTGCGCTTCGCGCGTATTGCCTCTCCGAGGCTGCTCAGGGAAGCTGTTTTTTACAAATTGCGCTTCGCGCGTATTGCCTCTCCGAGGCTGCTCAGGGAAGAGTAATTACTCTTCGAATGAGAAGAGTGGGTCCCAAGCGGGTAACATGACAGGCTTTTGGTCGAAAAGTTTAAGGGTGGCGGCGGGGATGTATTTGGCCTCCACGACGAGACGGAACATGTATTCGTTGAACCATTCGTCGGTCATGATGAGGAATCCGTTATGGCCGCGGTTGCTGCCCCAGCTGTTTTCCACCATCCATTTCGTGGGTTTGCCGTTGGCGTCGAGATCGACACCGCAGAGGGTCATGGCATGCGAAGAACCGCTGGCGTAGGTGCTGACACGCTGTTTCTTGTCCATGCCGAAGGTGGTGCCGAAGAGGGAACCGTAGTCGTAGTTGTTCACGTCCATGTAGCCTTTGTCACGGTCGAGGAACTTGAGGACATCACAGGAGAAATACATCATCGTGCTGTCCTTGATGCTGGCGATGGCCATCTTCGAGATCTCGTCCATCGGCAGGTTGAGGTATTTCCAGTTCTGCCCGTCATACACATGGCGGTCGTATTGGATCTCATACACTTTGTAGTAGTCGCGGGTCGGGTCGTTCATGATCATGTAGTATTGGGAGAAGTCCTGGTTCACGAACTTGTTGTAGAACGACATCGGGGTGTAGGTTTCGGTGCTCACCACGTCGCCTTTGGAGTTGCGCTGAGTCCAGGTGAACTCTGTCGGGGGCTCGCCCAACGTGTAAGCCAACATCCGGTAGATGGTCTGCAGCATCTCCGTTTTGGTGGCCTGCAGCTTCTGCTCGGTCATGCCTTTGTTGTTGCACATTTCGCGTAGAATCAGTCCGTCTTCGCGAAGTTTCAGTTTGATGAGTTCCGACATTTTGGAGGTGTGGTTGCTGTTGTAGGTTTCGGGCATCACGTCTTTCGGGACCACACCGTATTTGGTCATCAGGTTGGCCACGCCGGTGAACTGGCCGCCGTCGCCGATGGGGTTCTTGAAGAGCCATTGCACAGTCTCGTCTTCCATGGACTTGGCGCGGTTGTCGAGGATGGCTTGCAGGAAGAGGTTGGCCTTCTCCAGTTGGTCATAGAAGAAGGTGTAGCACTGCGAGAATTGGAAATCTGCGGGAAGGTCATATTTACGGATGGCCTTGTTGCGCAGCACGTTCATGCCGGTGAACATCCAGCAGCGGCCGGATGACTCCTGGTTGGTGATGGCCTTGGAGGGGACGGTGTTCGACATGTGGGCGTCGAAAGCCGTCTTGTTGTCGTAGTTTACCGCCAATTTGTTGATTTCGTTGGCATTGATGGCATTGCGTAACGCCTTGTTGGTCGGGTCCGATTGATAGGAGCCTCTCAATTGACCGAGCTGCTGCATGGTCAGACCGCCGTTTTTGTCGATGGGTTGCGCGTTCAAAGCCATCATGCAAGCTGCCGCGCATGCGATAAGGAAAAATTTTTTCATTAATTTATTGTTTTTATTATACTTGATTCGATAGGTTTAGTGTTTAAGGTTTAAGGTTTAAGATTTAAGATGGGATATCACCATAAACTATAAACCTTAAACCTTAAACAATTTGCTCCAGCATCTGCCAAAGGAGTCGGGTGGGGAGTCCCATGACATTGTAGAATGAGCCCCGGACCTCGCGGATGCCGACGCGGCCGATCCACTCCTGCACACCGTAGGAGCCCGCTTTGTCGAAGGGCTTGTACGTGTCAATGTAGTATTGGATCATTTCGTCGCTCAGGGTTTCGAAGATGACATCGGTGGAACGGTAGTCGGTGAGCTGCTTCTGTGGCGTGGCCACTGTCAGCCCGCTGTACACCGTGTGCGTGTTGCCGGAGAGTATCCGCAGCATCCGTTTGGCATCCTCCTCGTCCTTCGGTTTCCCGATAATCTGTCCGTTGACCACCACGATGGTGTCGCAGGTGATGAAGATGGTGTCGGGGGCATATTGCGACATGTCGATGGGGGAGAGTTTGAGCTTCGACAGGTGCATCACAATCGCTTCGGGGCTCCACACTGGATCGTAGGTTTCCTCCACGTCGGTTTTCATCACTTCGAAATCCACCCCCATTCCCGCGAGTAGCTCTCGGCGCCTCGGGGATTGCGATGCCAGGATGATTCTGTGTTTTTTTAATTCTTCGAGCAACATTTGTATAGGGTTATAGGCTTAAAGGCTTAGAAGCTTAGAAGCTTACAGGTTTAAGCTCCTAAACTCCTAAACTTCTAAGCTCCTAAGCTTTTTAAGCTTCTAATTGCAATTTTACGTCGTTCAGCACGTTCATGTAGTTGATAAAAGCTTGATAAGGTGATGAATAGACCTCAAAGTTCCGTTTTACAAAGCGGTGGCCGAACCATTTGGAGCTCATGAAGTTGAAGTGGTCGGCGGCCTGCAGGCGCAACCAGCTCAGCTTGGCTTCCGCATTTTCGGATTTTTTGTAGAGTGGTTCCAGCTTGAACAGTTGGTTGAAGGCTTCCTGCTGGAGTTCGTTGCCGAGCCATTCGTTGGTGTCCTTCTCTTCGCCGGAGCAGGAGATGGGCCACGGGGCGTGCATGGTGGAGGGGCTGAGGTCGAGGTTCAGCGCATCTTTAGGGGTGATGAACTTGTAGTTCTCGTGTTGGCCCAGTTTGGTGACCAAGGTTCTGAAAAAGTCGAAGATGCCGGTGTCGGCGGTGTAATGCTCGCCGATGGTTTCATAGTCCCAGAAAAGGTTGATGAGCGCAGAGTCGCTGTCGTTATGGATTTTTTCGAGGAAACGCATGTATTTGTCAGCGGTCAGCGGGTATTGGTCCCAGCCTTGGTCGGCGAAACGCAGCGTGATGTCGTCGCACAGCTGGTAGGAACGCAGCAGCAGACGCACGTCCGTTTGGTAGGGGTTGCAGTAGAGGTAGGTCGGGCTCTTCCATCCGAGGATGTGACGCGCGCCTTCGGTGAGGATGACGCGGTAGCCGGCGTTGCCAAGCCATTCGCCTATATCGTCGGAGTAGATGATCTCGGTGTTGCAAAAGGAGATGGGTTTCACCCCGAAAGTGTCCATCAGCAGCTGTTCCTGCAGCTTTACTTGTTCAATGAACGCGCTTTCGTTATGGAGTGCGGCGAGGCTATGGGTGTAGGTGCTGCCTGTGATTTCCACACAGCCTGTGTTGACCAGTTCCTTGAAACTCTCGATAACCTCGGGACAGTAGTTCTTGAACAGCATGATGGAGCTGCCGGAGATGCTGAAACTGCAACGGAACGTGTCGGGATTGTTTCGAATGATGTCCAGCAGCATTCTGTTTGCGGGAAGGTAGCAGCGCTCTGCCAGACGTTTCGTCAGATACTGATTCTGGTAATCATCAAAATAGTGATGATTCTGATTGATGTCAAAAAAGCGGTACGTGCGCAGGCGGTACGGCTGACTGATCTGAAAGTGGAAACATATTTTATTCATAATGCAAAGTTTTTTCGTAGATTTTGACTAATTTTTTAGCCACGTGCTCCCATTTGAGGCGGTCAACCTCGGCGGCACCCTCCTCGGCGAAGAGTTTGGAGAGGGCAGGGTAGTGGAGCAGACCGTAGATGGCGTCCGCGGTGGCGTCGATGTCCCAGAAATCGACCTTGATGGCATGGGTGAGCACTTCGGAGACACCCGATTGCTTGGAGATGACCACAGGGACATGCGCGCGCATGGCCTCTAACGGAGATATGCCGAAAGGTTCTGAAATAGAAGGCATTACGTAAACATCGCTCATGCCGAACATCTTGTTGATGTCGTCGCCGCGCAGAAATCCGGTGAAGTGGAAACGGTCGGAAATGCCCAATTCGGCCACGCGTTCGATGATGTGCGGCATCATGTCGCCGTCGCCGGCCAGCACGAAGCGCACGTTCGCATCCTTTTCAAGCACGCGCTTGGCGGTCTCCACGAAGTAATCGGGGCCTTTCTGGAAGGTGACTCGCCCCAGGAAGGTGACGATTTTCTCGGTGACGAACTTGCGGCGCTCCACCTTTTTGTCGTTGGGTTCCACCGCGTTGTGCAGGGTGAAGACCTTCTCTTCGGGGATGCCGTATTTGTTGATGACGATGTTGCGGGTGAGGTCGCTGACCGCGCACACCGCGTCGGCGGCCATCATGCCCTCTTTTTCCATGCCGTAAACGATGTCGTTGTAGTTTTCACCGCTGCGGTCGAACTCGGTGGCGTGAATATGCACCACCAACGGTTTGCCGGAGACCTGTTTGGCGGCGATGCCGGCACGGTAGGTCAGCCAGTCGTGTGCGTGAATCAGGTCGAAATCCTCGTTCTGGGCGATTTCAGCTGCGATATGGGCGTATTGGTTCACCTCCTCCATCAGGTTGGCACCGTATTTCCCGGAGAAAAGATACTTTCTTTTCTCGCTGGAAGAGGAAAAGACACCGCTCTCAAGCTGGTTGATGACATTGTAGTAGTCGTCTAAACCCACGTAGGGAACAAGTTTGCTGTCCACTTGGATGTACGAGGTTTGATTGGAATGGAGGAAATAGCTGGAAGTGCGCGGGTCCACTTCCACGTCGCTGCCGTTCACGATCTTGACATACGACGTGTCTTCATCCCCGGAGGCCTTGGGCATCACGAAAGTGACCTTCACACCGTTGAGAGCAAGCCCTTTTGTGAGCCCGTAACAAGCTGTGCCTAAGCCACCTGAGATGTGAGGCGGGAATTCCCAACCAAACATTAATACTTTTATCGGCATAATATATAATTCGTCTATTTGTTTACTTGTTCAATTTTCCATTTCATATAGAGCAGCGCAGCGACACTCCATGCCTGCGAAATGCAGCCGTTGGGTTTGAACGGCGGGTCTCCGTCGGTGATTTCGGCAACGGTGGAGACGCCGTAAGAGGTCATGCAGCCGTCGAAACGGTAGAGGATGCGGTGCAGCACGTCGGGGGCGCTGTCGGGATACACCTTCAGGATGCAGTCGGTGAAGGGGAATAGCAGCCACGGCCATACCGTGCCCTGGTGGTAGGCGGAGTCGCGCTCGGCCTGTCCGCCTTTGTAGTGGCCTTTGTATTCGGGGTCCTTCGGCGAGAGGCTGCGGATGCCTTTGTCCACGAGAAGCTCTTCGGTGACCCGTTTCAGCACGAGCTGTTTGAGACGTTCGCTCATGGGCGCGAAGGGCAGGGAGGCGGCGATCAGCATGTTGGGGCGCACCTGGAAGTTCTTGTAGTCACCATCCACATAGTCGGCGAGGTAGCCCATCTCTTTCGACCAGAAGGTCTCTTTGAAGACATTGGGGAAGTCGGCGACGACGGATTCCCAGTCGGTGACGAAATCTTTGTCCTTGCTTACGCGGGCGAGGTCGAGGCCGAATTTGACGGCGTTGTACCAAAGGGCGTTGATCTCCACTTGGCAGCCGGTGCGCGGGGTGACGGGGCGACCGTTCACCACGGCGTCCATCCAGGTGAGGGCGAGACCGGGCCCCCCTGCGTAGATGAGGCCGTTCTCCAACATCCGGATGTTGTTCATGGTGCCGTCGCGGTAGGCGCAGAGGATGTTTTTGACAACCTCTCCGTATTTTGTCCAGACTTTCTTCGGTTTGTTGAGATAGTCACAGTAGATTTGCAGACTGCGGATGAACCAGAGCGGGGCATCCACGGAGTTATAGGAGGCGGATTCGCCGGTGCCGATGTTCGGGAAGAGTCCGTCTTTGAGGTCTTCGATCATCGTGTCGGCAATCTCTTCAAAGAGGTCGATTTTGCCGAGCGCCAGGGTGAGTCCGGGCAGCGCGATGAAGGTGTCGCGGCCCCAGCGTCCGAACCAAGGATAGCCGGCGATGATGTCGGTGCGGCCGTTGCGCTTCACAACGAACTGTTCGGCGGCGTTCTGCAGGCAGCTGGCAAAGTTGTAGCGTGGTGTGTGTTTCTGCTCCTCCGCCTTGTAGAGGGCGGCGATTTCCTCAGGAGCCATCGGCTCGGTGCCGATCGCGAGGTAGAGCTCCTTGCCGGTAACCTTCACGGTGAAGGTGCCGGGACGCCAGAGGTCTTCGTGCCCGTCGTAGCCGCGTTTCAACTCCTCTTCATATTCTATATTGTAATACCAATCGGGATGATGTTGGTAGAACGCCGGCTCGGAGAACTGGAAGAAGACCGGACTGTAGCGGTCGTACATGCAGAACCCCGCTCCGTTGTCCACCGCCCGGAAGTCGGTGCAGACGCTGTCGTTGGCGTGGGTGAGTTGGTGGATGTTGCGGAAGGCCAGCAGGGGTTCCACCTGCAAAGCCACTTCCTCGACGTCGTCCAAGAAGGTGTATTTGATGATCAGACGGTCGGCGTCGTTCTGGAAAAGCAGCGACTTCTGGAAGTTGAACTTTCCGACGCGGAAATCATACACCGGCACGCTGTCGGCAGAGAAATGCTGCAGGTACTTGTTGCCCATGGGGTTGATGACCTGGCCCTTGTACTGGTGGATGCTGAGATGGAAATCCATGTCATTGACCACGATGTTCTCGTTGATGCCGGAGACCAGCAGATGTCGTTCGCCGCCGAAATTGTCCTGCGGCACGATGAAAAGCCCGTGGTATTTGCGGGTGTTAAGTCCGCACAGCGTGGTGGTGGCGAAAGCACCGGTTCTGCTGCAACGCAAAATCTCTCTCTCCCTTGAGAATCCGATGTTTACCAATTTATCCTTGTCAAACGCGATATAACTCATCTTATTTCGTATATATTTATATTTCTTTTTTCAAAATATTGGGATTCAACAGGATAGAATCACCCCAAAATCTCCAATACATTCAATCTGCAAAGATATATTTTTTTGACAACACGATGTGCATTTTTTTTTCAACAAATGTTCACTGTGTATGTATAGACAAAAAAAATCCCGGACCGTGCGGTCCGGGATTTTGGTAGGATATTGTTCCGAAAAATTAGCGGGCAACCGTGAATTTCTGGGTTGATGTGCCGTTTTCGGTTTCGATTTTCACCGTGTAAACACCATTTGCGAAGCGGCTGGTGTTGATTTGGGTGTTGACATCGTTGGCGTTGTAAGTGCCCACCAATTGGCCCATCATGTTGTAAACCTCAACACGATTGATGTTTTCGGTTGCGTTGATGTTGAGCACGTTGTTGGCAGGGTTCGGGAAAATGACCGTTTTGACACCGTGGTTGACGATACCGACGCCAGCAGTGACGCTGAAATCGTCAACATCGATCAAGAACATGTCTGAACAGTTGAAGTGGCGAATAGCGAGGTAGATGGTCTGACCAGAATAAGGCAGATTGACGTTTTTCTGCTTCCAAGCACCGCCAGCGCGAGGACCGCCGTCTTCGTCAAGGTCTTCCTCGTAAAGGAGAGTGAAGTTGTTCGGGTCGGTGCCGGTGGTGGAAACATACACGCCATAGTGTTCGTTGGCATAGTCAGCATCTTGAGCGGCGACATAGAAAGAGAGTTTAGCACCTTCGCTCGGGATGGCCAAAGCCGGAGTGATCAACCAGTTGTCGGGATAAAGGGCTTCACCGGTCACATTGGTGAATGAACCGGAGAGGACAAAGCCCATGGAGCCGTCGTGGCCGGTACCGGAAAGGTCAACAGAGGGATCGAAATAGGAAGCGGGGTCCGTGCTGGGTTCCCAAGAAATGCCGTCTCCGTCTTCATCAAGAATGGTCCAGCAGAGTGGCATGCCGAAGTCAAAGTTCTCATTGAACGGAAGTGCTTGAGGCAGGGAGCAGTCCACAGCGTTGCCGGTGATGTTGATTGTGGCGGTTGCAGTGCCGCTGGTCAAAGTCACAGTGCCGTTTTGAACACCTGCGGAGGTGGAGTTCATGCGAACGTAGATAATAGTGTTGACAATGGTAGCTTGGGGAATGGTAGCGGAGGAAGCGTAGGAGGTGCCGTTGGTGGAAACTTCAAACGGGGCGGTAGCCGTGATGGCGATATCGTTGCTCAGCGCGAGACCGAGTACATGAGCTGCCTCGCTTGCAGTGGGTGTGCCAACAAAACCTGTGAAGATCATGGAAGCGGGATCCACGGTCAGACTGGCTTCGCCGGCGGCCATGACGGAAACATTGTCAAAATAGATGTAATACATGTCAGTGTCAGATTCGACCTTGAAGGCGATTTTGACGGTCTGGTTGGCAAAATTGCTGAGGTCCAAAATGTTGTTGAGAATTCCAGAGGTGTTGACCGTCTGGGTGGGCAGAATGTTGGTGGCGGTAGCATAGGTGCCGTTCTCGGGAATGACCCATACAGAGTATTTTTCAGGGAGAGAAGGTTGGGCAATGGCATAGTCGTAGGAAAGGAAGGTAGCACCTGCAGGAAGGGTCATTTCGGGAGAAATCAACCAATCGTCAGCATTGTTGTCAGAATTGTAGAAATAAACGGCCACGCCGGTGTTGTAATCGTCATAGGGCAAGTATTCGATCGTGTAATTGTCGTTGTTGGCGTCCACGATTGTCCAGCAAGGTCTGGTGGGAGAGTCCTCGTCAAATGTTTCGGTGAACGGGAAAGTGGTGATGGTGGTGCATTCGATAGCCTCGCCAGTCAGGGCGACGGTGCCGTTAAGGCTGGTGGCCGTGACCGTGAGGTTTTGGCTGAAGGTGCCGGTAGCCGTGGGGGCGAAACGCACATAGACGGTGTCGTAAACGACCAGGTCGGCGTTGGCCGGGATGGTTTGAGTGGCGGCGAAGGTGGTGCCGTTGAGGGAAATCTCAAAAGGAGCGGCAGTGGCGAGGGTGATGGCCTCGTTCATGTTGACGGTATGCACAACAGCCATGCCGAGATTGGAAACGGAACCTGTAGGAATGATGCCGAAATCCAAACCGGTCGGGTTGACATCCATGCTGGCGGTGGGAGCATTGTCGTTGATGTTGAAGTTTTTAATGCGGAGGTACAATTCGTCGGCATTAGAAACGCAGTGAATGCCAATCTGATAGCTGCCGGTCAGAGAGGTGAGATCAATGAGTTGGAGCTCCCATGTGCCCGTGTTAGCATCGATGATGCCGGTGAGCGGGGTGTTGACGTTGTTGGCGTCGATGGCAAAAACCTGGAATTTCTCAGGGAAGCTGGTTGAGCCATAATAGGAGAAATTGCAGAATTGTGAGCCTGTCAAGTTGAAAACAGGGGAAATCAACCAGTCGTCAGCAGGATTTGTTGAATGGTAAGTGTATTGCGCGAGGCTGTCTTCAGGGTAGAACATGAATGTTTTACCATCGTTGTTGGCATCGACGATCGTCCAGCATTGGTTCAATCCGTTGTCGGAGAAGCTGTAGCTGTAAGGAAGGGTGGTGGTGCATTCGATGCCGGTACCGGCCAGTGTGATCGTCTGGTCGGTGGCGCCAGTGGAAGCGAGGGTTACAGAGCCGTTGTCGGTGCCGACAGCAGCGGGTGTGTAGCGTACATAAAGTGTGCCGCCGGTAGCCGCCACATTGGCGGTGGTGCCGAAAGTGGTGCCGTCAGCGGAAACGCTGAAAGGAGCTGTGGTGGTAGCGACCACGGGAGCGGTAAGGTTGTAGGTGGTGATGTCCACAGTGGCGTTGGTGTTGCCACCCACCATGGTGGAACCGAAGTTGATGGACGTGGGAGCGACGGAGATTGTCGGGCCGGTGGGTTGTGCGAAGATCACAACATCGTCCAGATCGATGTAGAACATATCCGTGCAGTTGAAGTGACGGAAAGCGATGCGGACCGTTTGGCCAGTGTAGCTGGACAAATCGACGGTTTTCTGCTTCCAGGTACCCTGGACACGGGCGCCGCCGTTGGCGTCAATGGTCTCCTCGAAAAGGAGGGTGAAATCGGCAGGGGTCGTGCCTGCCGTGGTGGAAATGTACACACCATAGTGCTCGGCAGGATAGCTGGCATCCTGAGCTGCTACCCAGAAAGTCAGAGTGGCGTTGCCGGTAAGGTTGACAGCAGGGGTGATCAGCCAGTTGTTGGGGGTCAGTGCCGTGTTGTTGTACCATGAGCAGGAATAGGCACAGCCGTTGGAGCCGTCGTGTCCGGAGACACCGGGAGCGGTACCTTCCATCCACGCGTAGCTGTCATTGTCGGCATCGATGTTCAACCAAGTGGTTGGAATGCCGTTTTCGAAATCTTCATACAGAAGATTCTGAGCTTGTATTGCCACCATGGCAAACAAAGCGAGCAAAAGAGTAAAAATCTTTTTCATTTTTTTGGGTTTTGATGAATAATAGGTTGATTATAATTGAATTAAATTTTATTCTCCACCATGACAATCTTATCACTTTTAACCTGCAAAAATACACTTTTTTTATATCATTTTGCTAATGCGTTTTTTTTATATTTTTGCCACCGAAAAGAATGGGCTTATTATGGAAGAAAGACGGCTGTATTCGGTTTCTGAAATACGTGAATGTGAGCGTTTTACGATGGAGAAACGTGGTATATCGTCGTTGGAGCTGATGGAAGAGGCCGGACAGTCCTGCGCCGAAGAACTCTGTATGAGTTGCACTTTTTGGGGTGACAACATATACATCTATGTTGGTACCGGCAACAACGGCGGCGACGGAGTGGTGATGGCCATTCACCTTGTCGAGGATTCGTCCTCGTGCCATAACGTCTATGTGGTTGTCTGCGCTCCTGAAAAAGCCCGTTATAGCGAGGAGATGCAATACCAGCTGAAACGTTGGCAAAACCTTGAAAAAAAGAACGGTACAGCTCATACAATATACTATTCAGCTGATAATCAGCCGAATCCGATGAAAGATGATTTGATTGTCGATGCCCTTTTCGG
>JAEEIG010000095.1 GCA_016281255.1 Bacteroidales bacterium | reverse complement strand
GAGTTCACCCAACTCGACGTCGCCAGATTCGCCTCCGGGCACTACCTCGTCAAGGTGCTCCTTCACGACGGACGGACCGTCTCCGGAAAGATTGTCGTGAACCGAAGATAACATGATCATTGCGCGGCAGGGACGTTGTCCGCTTCGTCCCTGCCGGCAGAATATATAGAAAATTATGAAATTGCACGAGAAATCCTATTTGATACAGCTGATTGTCCTGTTGCTGTTCATGGTCGGCGGAATGCTGATTTTCACTTCATTGGGCGAACTGATTGTCCTTCTCGTTTACCACACGCCTTCGATGCTGGAGGCATCCGATCCAGTGACAGCCATCCGCATTACGCAGATGCTGACCACCATAGGGGCCTTTCTGCTGCCTTCGCTTCTGTTTGCATACTGTCAAGACCGGCAATGGTTCAACTACAGCGCCGCCAACCGCCGCGCCCCGCAAAGCATGGTCAACATGGTGCTCATTCTCTCTGCCACACTGCTACCTGTGGTGGGAGTGCTGTCGGCCTTCAACCAGAACATCATGCCGCAAGAGGGCGCTGTGGCCGAGTTCATGCGCAATTTAGAGGATGCCGCCGACAATATTTTAAGTTTAGTGACCAGTCAGCGGAGCACTTGGGACCTCATCTGCAACATACTGATATTTGCAGTGTTGGCAGGCATTTGCGAAGAATTCTTCTTCCAAGGGGCGTTACAGCCGCTATTGACGAAATGGAGTCGGAACCCGCATATCGGGATTCTGCTGACCGCACTGATATTCAGCGCCTTGCATTTCCAATTCTACGGATTCATCCCCCGGTTTCTGTTAGGGGTGTATTTGGGATATCTGCTTTACTGGAGCCGGTCGTTGTGGCTGCCGATTTTGGCACACGTGCTGCACAACGCTCTGTCTCTTCTGGTTGACTACACGCTGCAAGGCCGCGGAATCGACACCGACAGCCTACAATACACCGAAGTGCGCGGTTCCCTGCCGCTTGCCGCCACCTGCGCGCTCGTCAGCGCCATGGCCATCGTATTTCTCTGGAGGACACACCGCGACAGCGAGATATAGGGTCTCCCCGTCACGATTCATGCACCATCGTGCATCATCAAGGGACCGGGTCATAGCCACTACCGCCCCACGGGTTACAGGAAAGCACCCGTTTGATCGTGAGCCAGGAGCCCTTGAACGGCCCGTACTTCTCTATCGCCTCGATGCCGTAATTGGAACAAGTCGGGGTATAGCGACATGCACGGCCAATGAAGGGCGACAGCGTCATCTGATAGAGCTTGATCAAACCTATCAACATTTTGGCAAGAAGATTCTTGAATCCGCGACAGAGCGTTCTCATCGCTTTTGGGTATTGAGTGTGGACCGTAATTCTTTGAAGAGGTGTTGCGCGGCACTTTCCACCTGACTAAAAGCGGGCAACCCGTTGCCGACAAACATCCAGCACAAATTCAGGCGGGTATTTTCCGGCAGTTCCAGTTCCCGAAGATGGAGCCTGTACGCTTCCCTGAGCAGTCTTTTCACACGATTGCGATCCACTGCATGGCGGAAACGCTTCTTTGAGACCAGAAACGCCACTTTGGGCGGCGTTTGGCCTTCAGAAGCCTCCACTGAGTAGAAACACTTGACAGGGAAGGAGAATACAGCCTCACGCTGCCTCACAATATCTTTGATGAGCAGCGAGGATTTCAGGCGGGAAGATTTCGGGAAGGATAAATTATCGTCTGCGGTTGGCATATTCCTTCAAAAAAGCATCCAGAGCCTCGGTCAACGAAGGGTACTCCTTGGTGGGCGCCATGACGTGAAGGGTCCAGCCCGCCTCCTCGACAGCCTGTTCCGCCGCTTTTCCCAATGCGGCAAAAACTTTCTCGCCCTGTTGGAAATCAGGGAAGTTAGCCTGCAGCGACTTCACTCCGTTCGGGCTGAAGAACACGACCATATCATATTTGTCAAAATCGACATCATGAACCAAATCGGCATGCGTAATCTTGAAGACCACCGCTTGCGCGAACTTGATTTCGTTCTCGGTCAAAACAGCCTCCAATTGCGGAGGAATGCCATCCTGGCTGCAAGGGATCAACATACTGACATTCTTGTTCTTGATCAGCAAATCGTAGAAGCTGGTGACCTGCGCGTCTTTTGCCGCAAAGACACGGCGTTTACGGTAAGGGACATACTTCTGCATATAGAGCGCGATGGACTCTGTAGCGCAAAAATACTTCATCGACTCCGGCATTTCCAGACGCATATCCTTGCACAGCTCGAAGAATTTGTCGATAGTGTTGGTGCTGGAAAACACAATGGACTCATAGTCCAAAATGTTGATGTGGGTTTTCCTAAAATCCTGCGCCGTCGTGCAGTTGATTTTGAAAAATTTGTAAAAATCAATGTTGATACTGTACTTTTTCTTCAACTCAGCGTATGGGGATCTTTCGAAATCCTCCGGCGCATTTTGGGAAACAAGTATGTTTTTTATCTTCATTTCTGTATTTTATATTGCTACAAAAAAATTAATTAAACAATTATCCATCAAATAATTAACAATACCTTCAACGCCACTAACCACGGTAAAATTTCAAAGGTGCAAAAATAGAGAAAAAAATGAATCCCCCGACCAGCTGTGAAATTTATTTTCATCACCCGGTAGAACCAAGAAACAAACAGAATCCCCATGAAGGCGACGATCACATAATACAAGAAACGGAGTTGCGCGTACTGGATGGCCACCAGCATCGGGAACATCACGAGAGCCACATCGGTCATCATACAGAACTTGTATTGGTTGATCGCCACACGCTCCTTCGTCCATCCGTAAAGGGAGGCGTACAATTCATTGCAGAGCAGATTCAACAAATAGGCGACCAACAGGGCGCCGAAGAAGATGCCGATGTTGGCGATGAACGGGAACTTCGCCACTGCGCCGGGGATATACTCGCCGCAGAACATCACCAAACCGGTTGTGATGGTGAGCAAATCAAAGACCAGCAGATAGACCGACATCCTGTCTTCCAGGACTTTACCTTCCCGCTGCACCAGCGAAAAATGGCGTTGGGAGAACAACGCCCGGCAAATGAGGGACAATTTTCTGCGGAAAGTGACGAATATCACTGCGAGCAACAACAGCAAAACACAGAACACCAACGTAATCCAGTTGTTAGGTTGCGCCACGGCATCCCATTGGAATTGCGTCACACTCAGCCAATGCCGCGTAAACATGGCATCTCAAGTAAAAAAGAGACGAATAAACGAATGGGTTATCTGACCAACAACTTCTTGGTGCAAAGCATTTTGCCGTCAGATTCAATTCCGTAGAGGTAAACTCCGGCATTGAACTTGGAGACATCGACCTGCTTTTTACCTGCCATGGAGACTTCGGCACGATAGACCTCTTTGCCCGTCAAATTCTTGATAACCAAGAAAGAACTGGCATTAGGCGCCAGATAGTCGATGTTCACCATGTTCTGGGCAGGGTTGGGAAATGCGTGCAAGCTCTTCACCATATCCGCTGTTTGGATACCGTTACCGTTGTTGAAGCAGACATAGAAGGAGACCTTGTCGGTCTCGTCGTTGGTGAGAAAAAAGGTGAATCTGACCACAGCCGTCTGGCCGTTGCCCGCGTAGGTGGCGTGGAAGGCATTCGCCATATCTGCCGTCACCGACTCGTTCGCGAGAATTTCCAACGTAGAAGAGAGGTTGCCCGGGTAGCACTCCCCGATGCAGAAGTAGATATCCTCTGCGTCGCCGCTGTACGACACCACCTCTTTCCGGACACGGAACAGGACGTCATCATCCGTGACATTCTCATACCCCAGATAAACGCTGAACTCATCATGCCCGGCGGTCATCGGCACCAAAACCGTGTCACCGTCATTAAGGACGTTTGAGTCATGGAACAATCTGATTGACTGAGCGTTAACCGCCACAGCCGACATAACTAACAAGAGTGTAAATATTCTTTTCATAATCTAATTTTTCTATTTTAATACTGCTTGCAAAAATACATTTTTTTGACGACGCTCGGCGGGGAAAGTTTAATTTTTTTGCATAAAAAAAGCGTGCCGTTTGGCACGCTTTTTTTATGCAAAACAAATATTATTTTTTGCGTCTTTTGGGTTTGAGGTTGTGTTTTGCAACGAATTCGTCCAAAACTTCCTTCAAAGTGGGAGTGCCGATCTCCTGCAGTTCGTAACCGACCTTCACAACGGGTTGTTTGATCTTGATGAAACGAGGCAGGTCGATAGGAGTACCGATAACGACAGCGTCGCAAGGAGTGTTGGCGATGGTCTTCTCGAGGTCCTTCATCTGTTCAGCGCCGTAACCCATAGCAGGCAGCAAAGTACCGATGTTCGGATAAATCTTGAAGGTCTCGGAGAGTTTACCGACGGTGTAAGGTCTCGGGTCAACGAGTTCAGCACCGTGTTTCAGAGCGGCGACTGTACCGGCGCCGATCTTCATCTCACCGTGGGTCAATGTAGGACCATCTTCCACAACGAGGACTTTCTTGCCCTTGAGCAGTTCGGGTTTGTCAACCGTGAGGATGGAAGCAGCGTCGATCTGCTTGGCTGTCGGGTTGATTTTGCGCAAGTTAGCGCGAACGGTGTTGATGTTCTCCAGAGAAGCGGAGTCGATCTTGTTGATGACGATGACGTCAGCCATGCGAGCGACAACTTCACCGGGGTAGTAGCTCACCTCTGCGCCGGGACGCAACGGGTCAGCAACGCCGATGGTCAAATCGGGAACGTAGAACGGGAAGTCGGTGTTACCGCCGTCCCACAGCACGATGTCGCAACCGTCGGGATCGTTTTCAGCACCAGCCAT
>JAEEIG010000094.1 GCA_016281255.1 Bacteroidales bacterium | reverse complement strand
CCGAGGGAGAGAATCATGTCGACATTGTTTTCGCGGGCGATTTTGACGCCTTCGTGCAGCTTCTCCAACGTGGGGTTGCTCATCACGCCGGGGTTCTCCACGATGGTTTTGCCGGCCTCTTTCAGGATGGCCACCACTTCGTCATAGATGCCGTTCTTCTTCACGCTGCCGCTGCCGTAGTTCAGCAGCACAACGGGTCCGTAGTTCTTCAATTCGTCCTTGAGATAGTTCAAAGACTCATCACCAAAGTACAATTTGGTGGGATTGTGGTATGAGAAATTTCCTAACATATTCTTGAAATTTAAGTTTGCAAAGATAAAAAAATCACAACTTTTTCCCTAATAACCGTTGCATCACAACGGCGCAGGAGGCATCACCGGTGATTGACATGACGGTGCGGCCCATGTCGATGATACGGTCGATGCCGGCGGCCACGGCCACGCATTCCACGGGGATGCCGGCGGAGGCGAACACCATCGCCATCAGGGCCAGACTGCCGCCCGGGATGCCAGGTGTACCGATAGAGGCCACCGTGGAGGCGAATGCGATCGCTAAGTACTGAGACATGGTGAGGTCGATGCCGCAGCAGGTGGCCATGAACACGGAGGCCACCCCCAAATAGATGGCGACACCGTCCATGTTGATAGTGGCGCCCAACGACAGTACAAAACGCCCGATGTCTTTGTTGACTCCCAATTTCTCAGTGCATTGCATGGTGTAGGGCAGGGTGGCCACCGACGAGTCGCTGGAGAAGGCGAACAGCATGGCCGGCTGCATTCCCTTGAAGAATTTCAGCGGGTTGATTCTCCCCATAAGCCCTACGGCAGAAGCATAGACCACTCCCGCGTGTACGGCAAAGCAGAAGTAGGCCAAAGCCAGCAGTGCCGCGTAGGAGCCGAGCACCGCCGGACCGTTTTCCACCACCACGGGCGTAAGCATGCAGAACACGCCAAAGGGAGCCAACGCCATGATGTATTCCAAAATCTTGCCCACCACGTCGTTGAAGCTGAGGGTCACTTTGCGGGCCAGTTCGCCCTTCTCGCCGATATGCACCATCGCGATGCCGAAAAACAAGGCCATCACGATGACCTGCATCATCGCCATTGAACTCACCGGCTCAAGGATGTTGTTGGGGAACATGTTCACGATCTGTTCCATCACTGAAAACTGTGGCGCCTCGATGGTTTCTGCCGATGTTTCTGCGTTGATACGGATGACTGGAAGTATATTCTTCACTAAACTTGGAACCAACAGCCCTAACGTCACCGCGAAGAGGGTGGTCACCATGAAGTAAAGCAGGGCGCGGATACCTAACTTGCCGACCTTGGAGATGTCGTTCATCGACAGGATGCCCGCCATGATGGAGAAGAGTACCAGTGGAACCACGATGAATTTCAGCAAGTTCAGGAAGATGATGCCGAAGGGTTTGATATAAGTGTTGACAAAATCGGCCTGGTTGCGTAGCAGCACACCGGCGATTACAGCCAGAATGAGGGCGATGCCTATTTGGGCGGTCAAGGAGATTTTTTTCATAACATTTCCTGATAGGTTTCGCCGGTGCAGACGACCAGGTCCGCGCGGGAACATTTCTCTTCTTGCGGCATTTGGCGTGACATGCGCTGGCGGATATCCGCCTCTGTGAGATGCGGGTTGCGGGCCTGAACACGTTTTACTCGCAACGCTTCCGAAGCGTCCGCCACGATGATTTTGTCGAAATATTTGTCAAGACCGTACTCATACAGGATGGCCGACTCCATCATCACCGCATGGGTGTCTTGTTCTGCTGCCCAACGCTCGAAGTCGCGCATCACAAAGGGATGGACGAAAAGACTTAGTTGGTGCAGAAATTCTTCGTTTTCAAATGATTGGGATAGCGCTTGCAGGTTGAGAGAACCGTCGGGGAGCCAAAGACGCTCATCGGGGAACTCTTTTCGCATCTCTGACAAAAAAGACGGCTGACGATAAAGCTTTTTCGCTTCATCGTCAGCATAATACACAGGTATGCCCATATCCCGGAAATGGGTGGACAAATAGGTCTTGCCGGTTCCTATACCGCCTGTCAGCCCGATTTTAACCATTTTTAACGCAGGTAAAAGGTGAGTACCTCGGGTGCGGAGACTGCCACCAGTTCGGGCCCGAAATTGTGCTCTGACAAGAAATCACACATCTCCTTGTTCGTGAATGTGTACACCGTGACTTTATGTTTCGGTTTGATCAATTCGCTGACGGAGATCGTGACCACTTTTTCCTTCTCGTAAAATGGTTTCGTCAGATAGCGAAGTCCTTTCTGGTTGAAAGTCAACTGCAGGATCGTGTCGGAGGCTGTGACGGAAGTCCGGCCTTCGGGAAGATTGTCGCACACCAACTTATATTCGTAAGTCATCTTGTATTCCTTGGACAATGTGATGACGATCCAGGATGCAATGGAAATCAGCAGGCATACGATGAAAGCCAATGAAGGCAGTCTCATCGTTTTTTTGGACTTGTTTTCCGCCATGGCTTACTCGTTGTTGTCCTCTTTTTTCTCCTCTTCTTGTTTAGCGGCGGGCTTTTGGTTCAGCGCGGCCTCGTTGAAGGAGATAGCAGCTTTGTCAACCTCGATGCGCACGTCGTGGGCAATCTCGATGGTGAAAGTGTTGTCCTTGATGTCGGTGATTTTGCCGTGGATACCGCCGATGGTCACCACTTTGTCGCCTTTTTGCAGGCTGTTGCGGGCCTCTTCAATCTTTTTCTGCTTTTTCTGTTGAGGACGAATCATGAAGAAGTAGAAAATCAGGATCATCAGCAGGATGAAAATAAGCATGGAGGAACCTCCGCCAGCCGGTGCAGCTGCAGGAGCCGCGTCTAAAAGGGGTAATAAGATATTCATCATGTTCATAAACTTTTGGTTTTTAATTATTTACTTGAGGTTACATTTGCGGAAATCGTCAAAATGGTCTCTGCGGGATAGGTGTTCGCACCCACAAGAATGCGCTTTTGCACATTCCCTTTCTGGCCCTTGGAGTCGAAGGTCACGGTAATTTCACCGCTCTCGCCGGGGCGTACCGGCGCTTTCGGAGGCTGGGAGGTCGTGCATCCGCAGGTGGCTTCCGAAGAGTAGATGATGAGGTTCGATTTGCCCGTGTTTTTGAACTTGAACGCGTAGGTGAGTCGCTCGCCCTCAATTACTTCTCCGAAATCGTAGGCGGTCTTCTCGAACTCAATCACCGGCATTTTTTCGGCATCTTTCGCTGACATGCCGTTTGCTGTCTGCGGGATATGCACATCCTTCACCGTGAAATCGCCCTCTTTGGCCGCCTTTCGGTGACAACCAGCGATGAATAACACCGCAATTGCCATTAATATTGTTAGTCTCTTCATAATATCGTTTGTTTTTTTATTAGAGATTTGGGACTGTTCCCTTATTTCATCTCAAGTCTTACGTCAATTTTGATACAAACCGCGTCCCGTTTTCTCAATCTTCCCGTTCTCGCGCAGATCCACGATCAGCCGGTCCAGAATGCCGTTGATGAAGACTTTGCTTTTGTCGGAACTGTACCATTTGGCAATCTCAATGTATTCGTTCAGGGTCACCTTGATGGGCACTGACGGAAACTCCAGCAGTTCACACAACGCCATCTGCATCAGCAGCATGTCCATGTTGATGACGCGTTCCAGTTCCCAGTTCTGCAGCTTCGACTCGATCATCTGCTCGTATTCCGAGGCATGTTCCACCGTTTTGCGGAATAGCTGGCGGCAGAATTGCTCGTCCTCTTCGCTTTTGAACAGCGTGTCGATCTTGCAGTCGTCGCCTTTAGACTCCTTGAACTCCTTGACATTCTGATAGAACATCGTCATCGCCTCGTCGTAGTCGTCGATCCAATGCGTGTTCTTTTCACCCAAATACCAGTGTAACAGGTCGTTGTTGGAGAACACCTTTTCAATGATGGCCAGCACTAATCTCTTGTCCTCGGCGTAATTTTGTTCGCGGGTGGACATATAGACTTCATATTCGGGAAGTTGTTCTATTTCACGGAAAAGCTTGGCAATCAGATCAGTGTCGTCTTCCCAAAGAATGCGGTGTTTGGGCCAAAGCTGGGTGAGTGTCTTGTTTGTCTCCATCTGCTTGATGACCTTGTTTTCCACAAATTTGGTGTTCGGGTTCAAATCCTCGTCTGTCGGATTGTACTTTTCCTTCAGACTGTCCAGTTTCTTCATCCGATAGAAGGCGATTTCAGGCAGCAATGCGAACAGCCAGAGGAACAGTTCGTAGCAGCCGCGTACAGACTTCACCAGATTATCCTCGTAAGCGCGTACTGCGGCTTTCGGGTTGGCGTTATAGGCATACAACGCCTGCATCGTTTTGATTCGCAAATAGTGCCGACTAACCATGACAAATAATTGATATTGAAAAACTTATAAATTTACTTTAAGGTGAAATAGGTCTCGCCGAGGAATTGGTCGTCGGTGTAAAGTTGAACACTGTATTGACCCTTGATAGCCTTGTCGTCGGACATCAAATCCCAGTTCATGGTGATGTTCTCGGCTTTGCCCTTGTAGTTGACCACCGTCTTGCAGGAGTATTGCAGACGCTGTCCGTTGTGCACGAACGAGTAGGTGTCGCCGCTGCCCATCGTCAGCACCTTGCCGGTTTCGGGGATGGCGATACGGGCATAGACGTTCACCGGACCGGGCTCGATTAACGAATTTTCACCTAACATCAGGGATGTTTTGATGCGTTTCACTTTGTTGGCCTTTTCGGTCGGTTCTTCTTTGCCTTTGTTCCGTACCAAATAACCGGCGCTCTTGATGTTGTAGGCCTTGAAAGTGGCGGCATTGCTGATTTTCTGCGACAAATCATCGTTGGCTTGTTGGATGTTGCGGGTCACTTCGCGCTCCTGCTCCAACGTGGCGCGCACCTGCAGGTTCTCCTCTTTCAGAGCCTTGTTCTCCTGATAGAGCTTGTCCATCTCCTGGACGTACTCCTGCGAAATGTTCTGCAAACGAGCCAATTGTTTCTTGATGCGGTTGTAGTCGGCTTGTGAGTTGATCAGCTTCTCGATCTCTTCGGCATTGGCCATGATGATGCTGTCCTTCTCGCTCAGTTGGTCTGACAAATCGCCATATTGGGCTTTGATACGTTCGTGTTCCGCCAAAAGGGCATCCAACTCGTTCTGCAACTCCATGTTTTTCGCCTCAACCTGCGTGTAAACCTTGTTGATGGTCGGTTTTGCAAAACGGGCAAAATAGATGGTGGTGCAAAGGAAAATTCCGGCCAGGGCACCCAGAATAATCACCCATTTCTTCAAAGGGTTCTCTTGGTTTGATTGAGATTGCCCTGCATAATTCATTGAACTAGTGGTTTCCATATTTCTTTTTTGTTTATTTTATGAACGGCTTTAACGTAACTTTCCTGAAAAAATTTTACCAACGTGCTATTTTGTCTCCAAATATTTTCTCAACTCTTTCGGTATGTAGAAGGTGTTGTTCTTGTGCATGAAGACAATCACGGAGTTGAGGTCGATTCTTTGCTTGTTGACAGTGACATAGTTGTCGTAACTGTTGGCCACCAGCACGTTTTTCTTGTTTTTGACGGTCAAACGGTAATCGTATTGGTCCAAACTGTCGATTTGCACCTGAAAACCGTCGAAAACTTGCTGATGGGGAGCATAGATGTCTGCTGTCAGCTGATCGAGTCTTCCCGTCAGTCCCATTTGACGACATAAGTATTTGTGGACATCGACATTGGTGGGGATGCCAGTAAGTCTTTCATTGTTAGGATGATAGACAGCCAAGAAAACATTTTCTCCCGTGTGCCCGAAGGTGGTGAAACCGAAATAGGTGCGGTTGTAGAGCACCTGACTGAGCATCTTGCACATCGAAAGGTTGCCGTTGCGCGCTTCTTTGGGCAGTGAGGACTTGTTGTAGTCGTGGGCGGTGGAGAGGTAGGTGATTTCGGCGGGTTGCGGGGTGAAGCCGAAGTATGTCTCAAAGAGTTGCGGCCATTCGGTGGTGTCGGCGGCTTTGAGCTTTTCGCCCATGGTCCAGTTGGAGAGCTGGTAATGGTCGATGGGGCTCATGAGTTGTTGCAGCGACAGTTTGTCATAATGGTCGCGACTGGCTTTGGGGTTTCCGAGGGTCACTGCGCCAGTGCCATGGTCGGGCAGAATCACGATCACGGTTTCGCCGTTTTTCTTGGCAAAGTCGAGAGCCACGCCGCACGCTTTGTCGAATTCGATAAACTCGATGATGGCGTTTTTCGCGTCATTGTCATGGGCGGCCCAATCGACTTTGCTGCCCTCTACCATCAGGAAGAATCCGTTTTCGTTTTTGGAGAGCAGGTCTATGGCCTTTTGGGTCATCTCGGCCAACGAAGGGGTTTGTTGCTTGTCGGCTTCCAACCAGTAGGGCATGGAGGTTTCGCCGAACAGAGCCCAGACGGGAGCTTTGGGGCAGTTTCTGAAACCTTGTATATCATCAAGATAAACATTGTAGCCGGTTCCTTTCAGGTCGTTTTGAAGATTTTCTGAGAGGTATTTCACGCCGCCGCCCATCACCACATCGAGGTGATTGTGGGCCATTTGCGGGGCAATCATGCCATATTTGCCGCGACTGTAGGTGTGCGCGGAACAGTCGGCGGGGGTGGCGTGCGGGAACTCGCAGGTGAAGACGAGTCCGGTGGCCTTGTGTTGCAGGATTTTGGCGGCTTCGAGCACGGTGGCGAGAGGTTGGTAGGCGCGCGTGGCATCCACGGGCACGAGATCGTGGTCGGTGGCAACGGGATAGGTGGAGATGAAACCTGTTTGGGAGGGTTGTCCTGAGACGTAACAAGAGGTCGTCGGAGCCGAATCGCCGATAGGCGCGTCAGAGGAGTGCGTGCGCACAAGACCGCACACGTAAGGGTCTATGTTTAAGGTTGTTTTGGTGGAATCAAGGTAGGTTTGGTACCAGCGGGCGGCGGAGAGCAGACTCGTGGAGGTGCCGTCCGGGATCATAAGAATCACGTTTTTGATGGGCTTGGGTTGCGCCATCGCACATAACAATGTGACACTCAATAAACAGTAAAGAACGAAACGTTTCATTTCACCTATTTTTTTAAACGCGCAAAGATACAATTTTTTTAGGATGCACGCGAACTATTCCGTCAATTTCGCCGCAGCCATGTAAGGCGAAATCTGCTTCGACTGAATCTTCGGGAGCAATTCGTCAATGCGCGCTTGCGTGGCTTCGTTATTGTAGAAACGATTGTGCAAGGTGTATTCTATCCAGTGATAGAAAATGTTGATCAACTGTTCGTTACGGGTCCTTTCGAAACTGCCGTTGCCGCGGGTCAGTGTGACAAAATCCTGGATGATCTGCCATACTTTGTCCAAGGCGAAGCCTTCCCGGGCGGAGCAGACCTCCACGGGCACGTCCCAGCCGTTGTCGCTCTTGGGAAAGAGTTTCAAGGCGGCACGATATTGCGATGCGGCGCCCTTGGCCTTGGGCAGATTGTCGCCGTCCGCCTTGTTGATCACCAATGCGTCCGCCATTTCCATAATGCCGCGTTTGATGCCCTGCAGTTCGTCGCCGGCACCGGCCAGCATCAGCAGGAGGAAGAAATCGACCATGGATTTGACCACGGTTTCCGACTGTCCCACACCCACGGTCTCCACAATGATAGTGTCGAAGCCGGCGGCCTCGCAGAGGATGATGGACTCACGGGTTTTGCGGGCCACGCCGCCCAAGGCGGAGCCGGAGGGCGAAGGTCGGATGAAGGCGTTCGGATCGACGGAAAGCGTCTCCATGCGGGTTTTGTCGCCCAGTATGCTGCCTTTCGTGCGTTCGCTCGACGGGTCGATGGCCAACACCGCCAACTTGTGGCCCTGCGCGGTCAGCATTCCGCCGAACGACTCGATGAAGGTGCTCTTGCCCACACCTGGTACGCCTGTGATGCCAATGCGCAACGAGTTGCCCGAATGCGGCAGGCAACGCTCGATAATATCCTGCGCCATCACGATGTGTGCGGGGTTCTCGCTCTCGATCATGGTGATCGCCCGGCTAAGGATGGTACGGTTTCCCTCTATAATCCCTTTGACGTAATCATCCACTGTGAGTTCCGATTTTCTCTGCCGTCTGAAATTCGGGTTCACCTGCATGGGCTGTTCCACGCCTGCACGCTCGGTCAATGCTGATTCGTAATAGGGATTTGCCATGATTATTGCTGGTTGAAGTTGAATTTTACAGCGTCTTTCATCTCCTCGAAGTAATGGAAATG
>JAEEIG010000093.1 GCA_016281255.1 Bacteroidales bacterium | reverse complement strand
TTGGAGCAAAGACCGATATTCAGCACGGTGTCCATCATGCCAGGCATGGATTTGCGCGCGCCGGAACGGCAGCTGACGAGCAGCGGGTTCTCGGGGTCGCCGTATTTCATGCCCATGATGTTCTCCATGTTCTTCATGCCTGCATGGACCTCGTCCATCAAGCCGGCAGGAAGCTGGCAATTATTCTGATAGTAGGCTGTACAGCACTCGGTGGTGATGGTCAGACCAGCGGGTACGGGGAGTTTCAGCAGGCACATTTCGGCCAGATTGGCACCCTTACCGCCCAAAAGATTCTTCATGTCCGCTTTACCTTCGGCCGTTTTTCCGCCAAAAGTATAGACATACTTCACATTGTTATTCGTCATTTTCAACTAGTTTTGATAAAAAAATACTCTCTATAAATCGGCCGCGAAAATACAAAAAAAGCGGGTACGAACCCCCAGGCTTTTCATTTTTTCTCTGTCGCCTGTTTGTTCGTACCCTACATGGGGACAGTGGTGTAGGATCGATTTTTTTCGCCACCGTTCTGCCGATAGGGGAGATTACGCCACCGTGACGGCGGTGCCCGACGCGGTGACCATCAGCATGCCGTTGTCCTGGCCCAGAACTTCGTAGTCGATGTCGATGCCGATCACAGCGTTGGCACCCTTCTCGGCTGCGCGCTGCTCCATTTCTCTCAATGCGTTTTCGCGAGCCTTCATCAGCTCGTCCTCGTAGGAGCCCGAGCGGCCGCCCACAAAATTCCGGATCCCGGCGAAGAAATCCTTCACGAAATTGATGCCGGTGATGACCTCGCCGAACACGACGCCATGGTAATTCACGATCTGCTTGCCCTCGATGGAGGGAGTGGTGGTTAGAATCATATTGCTGTTGGTTTAAGGTTTAAGGTTTAAGGTTTAGAATTTAGGGTTAAGACTGTCAACTAACGTGCTATCGGTTCTTTTATTGCTCTCAATCCGAACATTCACTCCTTTTTTCGGACTGGTTTTGATGGAGATGTTGTAGGTGTTCTCTTTGTCGCGCAAACCCTCGAGAACGGGATCGATGACGCGGTCGATGTCCTCGGCGTTGTAGTATTCGTCACAAGTCGCGTAGTCATCCTCGTCAAACCAACGTTCGAGTGCAGCGCCGCCGCGTTCCAGACGCTTGTCAAGGTCGTTCTGCTTGCCCTCCTGGATGCCGAAGCCGACAATGCCGAAGATGCTGAGCAACCACACGGCGAGAAGCGTCCAGCCGACCCATTTGTGCTTGCGCTCGCCGCTGGCCGCACGCGTACACAGCACAGCGATACCGATGACGGGACAGAGCAGGAACAACGCGCAACTTCCTAACAATCCCATATCTATAGCGTTGCCGAAGGAGCCTGGCGTGTGCAACAGGAAGGCGGCAAACATGGCGATAAAGACCCCCAGCACAGCCAAAGCAAGGCTTACGCCGATGACCACGCCCAGCACGATCAAACAGATTTTAATGATGTTACCCAGAGCTCCGGATCCCACACTTCTCTCCACGGGCTCCTGATGGAAACTGTCGATGTTTTCCAACGTCGGTTCAACACCTTGCATCTCAAGAAATTGCGCCTTGGTTTTTGCCTCGGGCATCGCAATGAGGAGAATCAAGTAGATGAGGATGCCCCAACCGAAACTGATAATCGTCAACACGACGAACAAGATACGCACGATGGCGGGATCGAGGTCAAAGTAGGCTGCCACACCGCTCGCCACACCGCTCACCATGCGGTCGTTGCTGTTGCGATAGAGCTTGCGCGGACGGCGTCCCTGCTGTTTGCCCGCGGTTGTCTCTTGGGAGGAAAAGGTGTCGGAAACGGGCTCCTGCTTGGCGCTTTCGCCGCTCTCGTCGTCGAACTGTTCGGGACGGCCGATCACCTCTATCACCTCTTCCACATCGTTGATCTCCGCCACGTTGCGGTTCTGAAGCTTGTAGGTCAGCAACTCCGCCATGCGTTCTTCAATGTCACGGAGAATTTCACCGCGCTCCTCCTCGGGGAAACGCTTTTCGAGATCGGAGAGATATTGACTCAACCGATCGCATGCATCGTCGTCGATATTGAAAACGACGCCACCTAAATTGATTGTTACGGTTTTTTTCATATTTCAAGGATTTTTTTTATTTCTTTTCTCCACACTGCGCTTCGCTTGTGCGGGGTTATTTGCTCTTCGCGCGTTTTGCCTCTCCGAGGCTGTTCAAGGAATACGTTTAATTATTATTTGGTTTTTCGTTTTAACTATATTATGTTCATTATATCTACCATCACTTCATCACTTCATCGTATCATCCCATCATCCCATCATCGCATCATCCCATCATCCCATCATCGCATCATCCCATCATCCCATCATCCCATCATCCCATCATCCCATCATCGCTTCAGGTGCTCCACGGCCGCCCTCAGCTCCTCCCAACCATTCTCAAGCTCCGCAAGAAAGGCCCGGCCCTTTTCAGTGAGTTCGTAGTATTTTCTCGGGGGGCCGGAAGCAGACTCCTGCCATTGGTAACTGAGGATACCGTTGTTTTTCAGGCGGGAGAGCAACGGGTAAAGGGTGCCTTCGACCACAATCATCCGCGCCTCCTTCAGCTCGTTGATTATATCGGACACATAGACTGGTTTTCTATTGATAATCAGCAAAATACAATATTCGAGATACCCCTTGCGCATCTGTGATTTTACATTTTCGACTTTGATATCCATCTTTTTATCGTTTCAAATTCGCGGCAAAAATACAAATTATTCTAATACCTTGCATTGCAAAGTACTATTTTTATTTTAACATAACGGAATTTGCACATAATCGAAATTTGTGTACTTTTGCCGTCTAGATATAAATATGGTATAAAAACAAAAATATGAAAAAGATTCTCCTTTTGTCCACTCTTTTTTTAGGATTTATCATATTGATTCCCAGCACTATATCAGCTCAGAAAAACAACAGGAACGGAAGAATCCCGTTGTATAAGACCATCAATCCATCTTCATTTTTCACTGTAAATGCGGAATATTTGGGCGGTTATAGGCCCGACCAGTCTTTCAATCCGCAGACCCCGGCGTTCGGTTTCAAAGCGGGCACGATGCGCAATGTGGGCTGGTTCGTGAGTGCCATGACCAATTTCCAATTCAAAGGGACATTCACCACCTGCGCGGAGAGCGAGATTATCGAGGGGAGCACCAGCACCTCCTATTTCGACGTGTTAGGCGGCATCACGCTGCGCTACTGGAAGCCGCTGTCGTTCCATTTGGGGCTCGGTTACAGCTACCGCTCGTTCAACAACGAAACCATTTACGGTCAATGGGCCCATGTAGCCCATCGCACCGCCCAGGGTCCGGCCACCACCATCGGCTTCATGCTACACCTTGGCGGGTTTGTCGTGTCTGCGGAAGTGTTGGGCACTTACAATCTCCAAGGCTACAACACCTCCAACTACACGGTCGATAAAACGAGATTCTCGTTCGGCGCGAAAGCGGGTCTGGGTGTTTGCATCCCCTACAACAACCGTTCGTTGATGAGCGACCAGGCCTCCACGACCACGGCCGCTCCCGCCGCGCCGGTATTCTACTATCCCCCTGCCGGAAAAGTGGAAGTAGCGGAAAAGGTCGCGACACCGGCACCGGCACCGGCACCGGCGCCTCAACCCACTTCGGAAACCGCCGTCAAAAACGATGTCCCGGCTGTGGTCACCCTTCCTGTTTCCCAACTCAACCCGGGCGGCAGCATCACCATTTGCGGCGAGGTGACCGCCGAGGGTGACGATCCGGTCATCGAGCGCGGCATTTGCTGGGGCACAACCTATTACCCGTCCGTCACAGGGAGACACACCTCCGACGGCAGCGGCAAAGGCTACTTCACCACCGTCATCAGTGATCTGGAGCCCGGCACGCTCTACTACTTCCGCGCCTACGCCGGCACGCAATCCGGCATCCGCTACGGCAACACCGTCTCCGTCTCGATCCCCAACGCGCCCAAAGCGCCCGTCGCTCCGATTCAACCGCTGCAGGGCACACAAAATTCTCCCACGTCCCAACCACCGGTAATGCCCACACCACCGGTCGCCCCTCAAACACCGATGGTCCCGCAACAGCAAACAGCTCCGCTGCAACCGGTGGCACCGCAACAACAAGCAGCGCCGCAACAACAAGCAGCTCCGCAGCAACCGGCAGCTCCGCAACAGCAAACAGCTCCGCAACAACCGGCAGCTCCGCAACAGCAAGCAGCGCCGCAGCAACCGGCAGCACCGCAACAGCAAACAGCGCCGCAGCAACCGGTGGCTCCGCAACAGCAAACAGCTCCGCAACAACCGGCAGCACCGCAACAGCAAACAGCTCCGCAACAGCCGGAAGTTCCGCAGCAGCAAGTATTACCGCAGGACTCGACAGCAACGCAACAACCGACGGCACCACAAGAGACGACTCCGCAGCAACCTGCCAACAACGAAGAAAATCCTGATTCTACAAATAATTAGTTGACCAGATCCTTGATGGTCTTTCCGACGTTAATCAAGTGGTCTCCGACACGTTCTGAATTTTGAGCCAGCGAGAGGTACTCAGAACCGACAGCCGGACTGCAGGAGCCGTCCGTCAATCGTTGGATATGGTTGCGTTCCATCTCAACTGTCAAGTCATCTATCTGTTCCTCAATGACATTTGCGCGGTCTAACGCCTCCAGATCCTTGTAGTGATAGGCTTGCATGACCTCGGCGTAAAGATCGTTTACCAACTCTTCCATCCGCAGAATCTCTTTCACCGCGTCCTTGGAGAAAGAAGCATCCTGCTCGCGCAATGAGTCGGCATACTCCACGATGTTTTCCGCATAGTCGCCCACGCGTTCCAAATCGCTGACCGTCCTGATAGTGGAGCTGATATAGCGCTGGTCATAGCTGCTCATATTGCTCTCAGACAACGCCACCGCATACTTTAGAAGTTCCTGGTTCAAGAAGTTAAGACGCAATTCCGTCTGCCGAAACTCTTCGATTTCCGAGTAATCCAACGTGGTAATCACCTTGATAGCGCGACGGAAATTGGTGATGGCCAACTCCGCCATGTTCTCGATTTCGGTCTTCAGCTGACGGGCGGCCACAGCCGGAGTGCTCAACATGGACGGGTCGAGGTATTGCAGACGGGGGCCAGATTCAAGTTCCTCTTTTTCAGGGACCATACGACAAGCCACGTTCACCAAAACATTCGTCAACGGCAGCGCCACCATCATGGTACAGACATTGAAGAAGGTGTGGAACATAGCGAGTTGTATCTGCGGTGCATTGGGGAACCACGTTTCGAAAATGGCGCCATAGTTCCAGACTCCTGCCGTCGTGATGCGTAAAATCAGCGCCAACACCATGAAGAGGGCCACACCCATAACATTGAATATCAAATGGATAAGTGCCGTTCGTTTGGCATTTGTGCCGCTGGTCATACCCGCAATCAACGCCACCACACACGAACCGATATTGGAGCCCATGGTAAGGTAGATGCCCTGGCTGAGGTTCACAAGGCCAGTGACCACCATGGTGATAGCAATGGAGGTCATCACAGACGACGATTGGATAATGGCGGTAAGTAGCGCACCCACAACGACCAGCAGCAGCGGATTGCTAACGCTTGCGAGCATCGTTTTGACCTCCGGGAGCGCCGCGAAATCCTCCATGGCAGAAGCCATCATGCTCAAACCGACGAAAAGCATGCCGAAACCGGTGAGAATACCGCCCGTCTGCTTCCCCTTATCGGTTTTGGAAAAAAGCGAAATGAAGGCGCCGATGCCTGCAAAAGCCGCGAAAATAAGGGTGGTGGAGATGCTGTTCCGGCCAAACATGCCGAGGGCGACCAACTGAGCTGTCACCGTAGTGCCGATGTTGGAACCGTAGATGATGGTCGCCGCCTGCGCAAGGCTCATGATACCCACATTGACGAAACCGATCACCATCACGGTCACCGCACCGCTGCTCTGGATGGCGGCGGTACCTATGAGACCGATTCCGACACCCACCCATTTGTTGTTGCCGGTTTTGGCAAACAACTGCCTCAGCCGCCGGCTACTCGCCGACTCGAGATTGTTACTCATCATCTGGCAGGCTACGAGAAAAACACCGATACCTGCTGTCAGGGTTAAAATTGCGATCAGTACGCTGGTGATATCCATTATTATAGGTTAGGAGGTTATTAGATTAAGGGTTAAGAGTTAGGGGTTAGAGTTTAAGGAGTAGAGATTCGAGGTTAAGTGATTATTAGTACAAGTGGTTATAAGACAGCGGGGTAAGTCATCAGGATTCGTCATAATTCTTGTCGCAAAAAAAGAATACGCCAATTTAAAATTCGGCGGCAAAGATAGCATTTAATATGACACCACCAAATAAAAACGGAAAGAAAAAAAAAGCATCGCAAAAGACTACCTCTCTATCGTCACCTCACTTGTGCCGTGACTTACGGGTTGCACGATGATTTTGGTCGGGATTTTGTCGGCCAGAACATCCAAGTGACTGATGATGCCGATGTTGCAGCGTACGATATGATGCAATTGCTGGAGAGTGTTCATCACACTGTCGCAGAGGGAACCGTCCAACTGGCTGATACCCTCGTCGATGAAGAGGAAGTCGGAAGAGACCCCTTGCAACGCGAGATTGGAGAGTCCCAATGCAAGGGCGATGGAAATGAGGAAACTTTCGCCGCCGGAGACCATTTCGACGGGTCGCGGGGCATCGCCCAAGTACTTGTCTTTCACCAAGATCATCAATTCGCGTCCGGCACCGGTGAGTTCATAACGGTCGGAAAGCATCCCGAGAAAGTAGTTGGTGTTGTCGAGCAGTTTCTGCAGGATGAAGCTCTGCGCGATGCGCCGGAAAGTCTTGCCGGCACTGTCGCCAAAGGTGTTGTTGAGCCGTTCCCACTGCCGCACCTCCTGCCGTAACGTGTCCAGTTCCCTGAGCGTATCGGCATATTTGCGTCTGTTGTCGGCATCTGTCCGCAAGACCTGCTGGATCTGCCCTTTTTGCTGCAATTTTTCGCTCTTTTGCCGGTTGAATGCCGCAATTTGCGCCTCGATTCGGGAATAATCCTCCCCCTCCGCGAAATCCGGCTTCGATTCCTGATGTTTCTGCAGAGAGACTTGCGCCTGCTGATATTTTCCGTACGCCGTCTGCATCTGATTTTGCACATTCGTCTGATACTCACGCATTTGTACAATAGTTTCCCTTGGAGTATTCGCCAGCCGGTCCAAAGTGTCTTCTTGAATATCAGGATGCCCGGAGTAGTAATTTTGCAACATGGACTCCTTTTGGGCGATATCTGCGCGAACATTGGTTCTATTCTGTGACAAAACGGTACATTCAGGGACGAAATCCGCCCATTTTTCCGCCAAATGATCGATCTGGCGCGATTTATTCTCGGCAGGCCAATCAAAAACCGCCCGTACCTGCTGCCTGTAGCGTTCTATTTGCTGTCGTTCGTTCAGCAGTTTCTCGATTGATTCCTGCAGTTTCACCTGCCTTTCCTGCGTTTTGGCGTAAATGTCGGCCTCTTCGAGCAGATTTTTGGCGGCTTCTTCCGCATTATAGGCCCAATCGGGATAGGCAGAGGACATAAACCCCGATATTGCCGTTTGCAGTTCAGACTGCTGTTTCTCATCTTCCTGCCAACGCGTTTGCAAAGACTTGTTCTCTTCTTCCAATTTAGTCGTTTGCAATTCCGTTTCGTGGTACTCTTTTTGCAGTTCTTCTTGTTGCTTTTTCAGCTTTTCCAGCTCCGAAGTAGCCTTGTCAATCTGCTGATTGAGCCTGTGCGAATCATTGATTTTCGATGCCAGTTCCTTCTGAGCAACCTCGTTTTCAGCGAGTTGAAGATTGATTTGGGTCTGGATGGTTTCATTGACAAGAATATCGAGTCGCTGGCATGTTTCCTCCAAAGCCGCCAAATCGTTCTTCTTTCTCAACGTTTTATTCTGCAAATCGTTTCTCAGCGAGTTGACATTCCCTTCAGCGGTTTTGAGTTTCGTGATCGTCTCGTCCAACCCCTTTCTTTTCTGCGTTACCGCGTGATTGGCCTTTTCCAAAGCATTCTTGAGTTCCAATATGCTCTCTTCCGCCGCTTCGTTGGTCAGCAGTTGTGCGACTTTCTGACCGCAGACGGGACAAACATCGCCGATTTGGAGCGTGGCCCGGACCTGTTTGGCGAAATCGTGCACGCTTCTTGCAGCGGATTCATACACTTTTTGTGCGGTTTCCCGTGCCGCCTGCGTCTTCTCGTACTCCGCCTGCTCCTGTTGCCTTTGCACAGTCAGCGTCTCCAGCAGCTGCTGTTTCTTCGCAAGTTCTAACTTAAGCGCATTAATCTCATTTTGCTGATTCTTGAGTGTTTGCACAGATTTTTCAGCCTCTTTTAAATCACGAAACCGGTCTTTTTGCTGAGATTGCATCAGGGTGAGTTGATTCAAATCGAAAGCTTTGGCTTTTTCTTTCAATTCGTTCAAATCTTCTCCTAATTTGCCGATTTCCGTTTGTTTCCGGTTTATTGACGTCAGTTTTTCGGTTAAACGTTCGTTGGCCGAACGTTGAATCGAGGAATTTTGCTGAAATTTATCTTTGTTTTTGGCAATGTTCCGGCACAATTGTGAATATAGTTTCAATTTTTCGGAGAGCGACTGCGCATTGGCAAACGTTTCGCTCTTGCAGGCCTGTGCATTAATGATCTCTTCCAGCTGCTTTTTTGAGGTTTCGGCTTGAGCAAGGGTTTCTTGCAGGAAGAGGTAACCGGATATCAATTGTTGGTATATCGATTGGCACTCTTTTTCTGAATGTGTCAATTCGAGGTCGTTTTGACGCAGTTTCCGCAAATCAAGAAGGATGTTGCGTTCGTTTTCGGTTTGTTCCCATTGTGCAATCAGCTGCCGCGATTGTTGGTTGGCCACGGAGTTCACATTTGCCGTCTCTTTTTTCCATTGCTCTTCCGAATGAGTTACATCTTCTTGTAAGACAACAAGTTGCTTCAACCAATTAGACTTCTGCCCCAGTGTGGCCAACAGTTCATCAATCTGCTTGACTTCCGCCCCGACCTGGTCAATTTGCTGCTGACACTCCGCAACTTGTTCGTCATTTAGTCGCACTACATTCTCGTTTTCGCGGTTCAGTTGCTCGAGTTCTTTGTTTTTTCGGCTGAATTTCTCGTAGATCCGGCGACCGATTTCCGAAAAGATGCTGGTATCGGTGAGTTTTTCGAGGATTTCGGCTTTGGCGTTTTGGTCGCTCTTCATGAACTTGGTGAACTCGCCTTGTGCCAGCATCGTCGTGCGGCAGAACTGCTCGTAGGTAAGTCCCGTGACCGTGATCACCTGTTGCTCAACCTCCTTCACTTTGCTCCATTGTCCGTTTTCTGAAAACAGCGACCATTCGATATTGTTGAGATTTCCGTTGCGATTGATGGAAAAGGCGGTTTTGGCGGTATAGGTAACACTGTCGTTCCCAACAAATTGCAGCGCACAGTAGCCTTCTTTCGTGCCGCGCTTCAGATACTGTCGCAAATCATTGATGGCGATACCTTTGGCCCTGTCGCTGAACTGGAATTCCGGATCTTGGTATTGGTTCTCCTTCTTTTCAGCAACACTCTGCAAACGGGGTGTTTTGCAAAACAGTGCCATGCATATCGCGTCCAAAATGGTGCTTTTGCCCGCGCCCGACGGGCCCCAAATCATGAAGATATGCTGATCTTCCGGCATCAGATTCTCAAAATCGACGACGGCATCCGCGATGGAGTTGATATTTCGTATTTCCAGTTTCTTGAATTTCATTGAAGATCTATTTTTCCTAACAAAGGTGAACGTGACATGTCTGTTGGATTGGTTCCGGGAACGCCTTCCGGGACGGGAACTCCCAATTTCTGGAAATGTTCAATCCAATAGTCTGGAATGTTGCCGTCGGCATCGCGCCAGTTCATCGGTCTCGTCTCGAAAAGGTGCTCTCCATCCTTCCAAAAACACTCATAGATAAATTCCGAACAATAAAATTTGTTGTTGTCCGGCAGAAAAGCATCATCATAAGGTTTCCACAGAAGTCGTTTGGCTCGGGAAATCACATCGGCGGTGTCGAAGGGTTGGGCAAGCCGGAACACATCGTACTGGTTTGCATATTCCTTTACCCATTCGTAGAATTCGATTTGGCGCACACCTTCTTGCCGATCCGCCTCAAACACCCAAACGTACCCGTTTTTGTCTCGTTCTACCAACGCCACGTGCGTGTATTCCCCAGTGCTCGCACTGATGGCCTTCTCCATTTCGGAATCCTTGCCGCGGACGAACAGCAGGTCGCCAGAAGCCAACTCCCGCTCGTTTTCTCCCCAAGTGGCTTTCTCATAGACAGGTACCGCCTCTTCATACAGCTTCAAAGTCCATAATGAATCAGCCTTGCGCAAGACAGAATCTTTCGGTTGATAAGCGTTTCCCTCCGTTTGCGATTTTGCAGAATTAACCGAAAAACTGCACATCACCATCAATAAAAGCCCCAACATGATAAAGGGCCGCGGTCTTGATATGGAAGTTTGATGCATCATTCTTGTCACAATTTTTGCGCAAAAATATACAATATTCCGATTGACAGGACAATATCTTGAATCTGCGAAAAAAATCGCACATAAGGTTTTCAATAACCCTTAACCTATAACCATTAACCATTAAAAAATGTATCTTTGCACCGTTTTTATAAATATTGAAATATGCGTGATGCTCGTATCTTTGTAGAAAAGAAACCTGGTTTTCAGGTCGAGGCCGACAGTCTGAAAGCCACTTTGAATCAGAATTTTAACCTTAATATCAGAGGCCTTCGCCACTTGAAGGTCTATGACATTTTCAACATAGAAGAGGACCTTCTTGCGAAGGCGAAGAACGTGGTTTTCTCCGAACCGGTGACCGACGAGGTGTATGCCGAATTCCCGTTGGACGGGCTGAAGTACTTCGCCGTGGAATTTCTGCCCGGACAGTTCGACCAGCGCGCCGACAGCGCCATGCAATGCCTTAAGCTTCTGAATCCCAAGACGGAAGCGGTTATCAAGAGCGCGAACCTGTTTGTCATTGACGGGGATTTGACTGCGGACCAATGGCAGAAGGTGAAAAAATATTGCATCAACGAGGTGGAGGCCCGAGAGAAGGACATGGCCCGCTTGGAATTGACCGAAAACCCTGAGATCCAAGACGTTCCGATTTACAATGGATTCAGGACCTGGACGGAAGGGCAACTGCTCGATTTCCACGGCAAAATGGGCTTGGCGATGTCATTGGAAGACTTGAAGTTCATCCAGCAATATTTCGCCAACGACGAGAAGCGCGATCCGTCAGACACGGAGGTCAAGCTGCTGGACACCTACTGGAGCGACCACTGCCGTCACACGACCTTCGAGACGGCCATCACGACTATCGAAACCGAGGGCAGCAACATTTATAAAGAACAGATTGAAAATGCGTTACGTGAATATTTGGCTGTGCGCGACGAGATGTACGGCAAAGATACGAAACGCCCTGTCACGCTGATGGACTTGGCTTCCATCAACGGCAAATACGAGTACAAGCGTGGCAATCTTCCCGACAAGGAGATTTCCGAAGAGAACAACGCCTGCAGCATCCGCGTGAAGGTGGATGTGGATGGCAAGGAAGAGGATTGGCTGCTGATGTACAAGAACGAGACGCACAACCATCCGACGGAGATCGAGCCGTTCGGCGGTGCGGCGACCTGTGTGGGCGGTGCCATCCGCGACCCGCTGAGCGGACGCAGCTATGTATATCAGGCTCTGCGTGTTACGGGCGCGGGCGACATCAACGCCCCGATTTCCGCCACGTTGCCCGGCAAACTTCCGCAGTCGGTGATCTCCAAGACCGCCGCTGCCGGTTATTCCTCCTACGGTAACCAAATCGGATTGGCCACCACCTGCGTTCGCGAAATCTATCATCCTGACTATCAGGCAAAACGATTGGAAATCGGAGCTGTGGTAGGTGCCGTGCCCGAGAATCAGGTGCGTCGCGAGCGTCCGCAGCCCGGCGACATCATCATCATGTTTGGCGGTCGCACCGGTCGCGACGGCATCGGAGGCGCCACCGGTTCCTCGAAAGAGCACACGGAGAAGTCGCTTGACACCTGCGCCGCGGAAGTGCAGAAGGGCAACGCCCCCGAGGAACGCAAGATCCAGCACCTGTTCCGCCGTCCCGAGGTGACGAAGCTCATCAAGAAGTCCAACGACTTCGGCGCGGGCGGCGTCAGCGTGGCCATCGGCGAGTTGGCCGACGGGCTCACCATCGACCTGGACACGGTGCGCACGAAGTATAAAGGTCTGAACGGCACGGAAGTGGCCATCAGCGAGTCGCAGGAGCGCATGAGCGTGGTGGTGGCACCCGAAGACGTGGATGCCTTCTTCCAATACTGCCGCGAAGAGAACTTGGAGGCCAACATCATCGCCAAGGTGACCGACAACAACCGTCTCACGATGACATGGCGCGGCAAGACGATCGTCGATCTCAGCCGCGACTTCATCAACACCAACGGTGTGCGTCAAAGCGTGACGGCCAAGATCGCCCCCGTGGCTGAAGATGTATTGAAATCCGCTGACATCCAAGGGAATAACATGCAGGAGAAGTGGCAAAGCTGCCTCACCAATCCGAACGTCGCTTCCCAAAAGGGCCTGATCGAGATGTTCGATGCCACCATCGGCGCTTCCACGGTGCTGATGCCCTTCGGCGGCAAGAACCAGCTGACGGAAGCGCAGGTAAGTGCGCAGAAACTGCCTGTGCGTCACGGACATACAAACCTCGCATCCATCATGTCGTTCGGTTACAATCCGTTTATCGCCATTCGTTCCCCGTTCCATGCAGGGGTTATGGCGGTGTTGGAAGCGATGTCGAAAATCGTGGCGGCTGGCGGCGACTACCGCAAGATTCGTTTCACCTTCCAGGAGTATTTCGAAAAGCTCGGCAAGGACGCGACCCGTTGGGGCAAACCGCTCTCCGCGCTGTTGGGCGCCTTTTGGATGCAGAAAGAGTTCGGACTCGCCTCCTTGGGTGGCAAGGACTCCATGAGCGGCACTTTCAAAGACATGCACGTTCCGCCCACCATCGTCTCCTTCGCCATCACCACGGAGAATTCCGACCACATCATCTCGCCGGAATTCAAGCAGAAAGGCAATTACATCTATCTCATTGAGAACAAGTTAGAAAACAGCACACCGAACATCAAGCATACTTGCGAAATCTTTGATTTCATGCGGAAGAACATTTTGGACAAGAAGATTGTCTCCGCATTCACGTTGCAGTTCGGCGGTATCGCCGAGGCTTTGGCCAAAATGAGCTTCGGCAACGATTTAGGCTTTGACATTCAAACAGATAAGGATTTATTTGCATACGGCTACGGTAGTTTCATCGTGGAGACCACCGAGAAGCTGAACGCACCTTGTGCCATTGAGTTGGGTAAGGTTGCGGACAGCTTCATCGTCAACGGCGAGAAACTCGACAAAGCGGCGTTGTTGTCGGCTTGGCGCGGTTTCTACGGAAAGCTCTATCCTGAGATGGCCGCCAACGAGACGACTTCGGTGGGTGCGGAATTCACCCGTAACACAAAGACTTTCAACGCAAAACCAGCCGAGAAGGTCGCTGTTCCGAAGGTGATTTTGCCCGTATTCCCCGGTACCAACTGCGACTACGACACAGCGAAGGCGTTCGAGGATGCGGGTGCCGAAACGCGCATCCTGGTTTTCAAGAATCTGGACGAGGCGGCCATCGAGCACTCCATCGACGAGCTGGCGGCAGCCATCCGCGAGTCGCAAATCCTCGCACTGTCAGGCGGTTTCAGCTTGGGTGACGAGCCCGACGGCAGCGGCAAGTTCATCGCCAATGTGCTGAACCATCCGAAGATCAAAGCCGCCGTTGAAGACCTGCTCGGCCGCAAGTGCCTGGTGCTCGGTATCTGCAACGGCTTCCAGGCGCTCGTCAAATCCGGGCTGCTGCCTTTCGGCAAGTTAGGGGATGTCACGCCCGACTCCCCCACCCTTTACCGCAACAACATCAACCGCCACATCTCGCGTCTCGTGCGCACCCGCGTGGGCAGCACCGACTCCCCGTGGCTCGCATCGTTCCGGGAGGGCGACGTCCACCATATCGCCGTCAGTCACGGCGAGGGCAAGTTCGTGGTGTCGGAAAAGCTTGCCAAACAGCTCTTTGAGAACGGCCAAGTGGCGTTCCAATACTGCGATGAAAACGGCAACGTGAGCATGGACCCCGCCGACAACCCCAACGGCTCTTTCTACGCTATTGAGGGCATCGTCTCCGATAACGGCTTGATTCTCGGCAAGATGGGACACAGCGAACGCAAAGGCCGCAACCTGTACAAGAACATAGAGGGGAACAAGGTGCAGGATATCTTCGCGAATGCGGTAGCATATTTTAGAGCTTAGGAGCTTAATCGTGTAAACCTGTAAGCCTGTAAACCAAAAAGAAATGAGAATCAACGACATAGAATACCTCGAAGTGGAGGTGCTGGACGTGCGGTCGTCGTCGCACGCTACAGAGGCCTTTTCCCTGATTTTGACCGACAAGTTCAGGGATGACCGCTATGTGCCCATCATCATCGGGCTGAACGAGGCTCGGGCGATTTTAGGCGAGAAGCACGGAAGGCTACCCCGGCGCCCTCTCACGCACACCCTCTTCGCAGATCTTCTGACAGACTACATATCAGACTACAACATCGAGTTTGTCTCCGTTGACGAATACAACGAGGGCATCTATTACGCCTCCATCGTCATCCAATCGCCCAACGGTTCCTACTTCAACGTGGATGCGCGCCCGTCGGATGCGGTGGCCATCGCTTTGCACGCCCGGGTGCCCATCTTCTTCAAGAAGGTTTTGTTCGAAGAGCAGATGCAAATCACCAAGAAAACATCCGGCCGCCAAGAAGTTGCGGATTATATGGATTTATATTCATCTTCTAAGGCGCAGACACCGGCACCCTCGACTGAAGCGGGTACCGGCTGGGGAGCCATGACGGTCGCGGAGCTCAAGGAGATTCTGCAGAACGCTGTTGACGAAGAAAATTACGAATTGGCGGCGAAAATTCAGGAGGAGATCAATAAGAGAGGATAAGAGAATGAGAGGATGGGAAGCCTGAAAGGCTGACAGAATACAGGCGGGCAGTGTAATCCCCCGTGATGAAAAACAATGAATGATTTTAGACAGAAAGCGCGCACCGTCCTCAAACAGCATTGGGGATATGACCAGTTTCGTCCGTTGCAGGAGGATATCATCCTGTCGGTGCTGGAGGGGCGCGACACCTTGGCGTTGCTGCCCACGGGAGGCGGCAAGTCCATCTGTTTTCAGGTGCCGGCGTTGGTGAAAGGCGGTCTTTGCATCGTGGTTTCCCCGCTCATAGCGCTGATGAAGGACCAAGTGGAGCATCTTCGCGCCCGACATATCAAAGCCGGGGCTATATACTCAGGAATGCGGCAGAGTGAGATACAAGCCACCATCGACAATTGCCTGTTCGACCCCGAGTACCGTTTTCTTTACGTTTCCCCCGAGCGTCTTCAAACGGAGAGTTTCAAGGTCAATTTCGAGCGGATGCCCGTCTCGATGATTGCCGTGGATGAGGCGCACTGTATCTCGCAGTGGGGCTACGATTTCCGTCCTCCCTATCTGGAAATCGCAACAATCCGAAAGGTCTTCCCGCAAGTGCCGGTATTGGCCCTCACCGCCACCGCCACGCCCGAAGTGGTCAAGGACATCCAATTGCGACTGGAATTCAAAACCGAAAATGTCTTCCAAAAGAGCTTCAAACGGGCAAATCTGACCTATTTTGTCGTCTATGAAGAGGACAAGAACAGCCGGATGTTGCGTATCATGAACCGTTATTCCGGTTCGGGAATCGTATATGTGCGCAACCGCAAAAAGACGGCTGAAACGGCTGAGTTTCTGAGGAACAACGGTATTTCCGCCGACTACTACCATGCTGGGCTGGAGCCTCGCGATCGTGACCGCAAACAGCAGAGTTGGATGAGCGGCGAGACCCGCGTGATGGTCTCCACCAATGCCTTCGGCATGGGCATTGACAAACCCGACGTGCGTTTTGTCGTGCACATCGACCTTCCCGACACGTTGGAGGCCTACTTCCAGGAGGCGGGACGCGCCGGCCGCGACGAGAAGCCTGCGGTGGCTATCCTGCTCTACGACAATTACGACGTGGCGCAGCTCAAGCGCAACTTCACCTTTACCTTTCCCGAGCTCGACCGCGTGCGCGAGGTCTATCGCGAACTGTGCCAGTCGCACCACATCGAAATCGGCACCGGCGAGGGCAAAGTTTTCCCTTTTTCCATGGAGGAGCACGCACAGTCCGTCAAGATGAACGCCACACAGTATTTCAACGCCCTGAAACTGCTCAACAACATCGGGATGATTCTCGTTTCCGAACACCTGCGAGAAAAATCCGAGCTGCAGCTTCGGTTCAACGGAGACCAACTGCTCAAATACTATCAGGAAAAACCTGAATACGAGCCGATTATCACCACCATTCTGCGTTCCTACACAGGAGTGTTCTCCCAATTCACCAATATTGACGAACGTTTGTTAGCCAACCGATTGGACACAACAGAAGAGTCTGTCATCGAGCAACTTAAGCAGCTACGTTCGGAGAAAGTACTCTCCTACCAACCGCAAAGCAACATCCCGCTGATAGTCTTTATGAAAGACAGAATTGACGAAAAGTATCTCTATTTCGACAAAAAAATCTACGATTTCCGCAAGGAGAAGGCCGCAGAACGGCTTGACGCAGTGGAAAACTATGTCAAAACCGACAATGTGTGCCGCAGCCAGCAGCTGCTACAGTATTTCGGGGAGTGGACCAGTTCGCCGTGCGGGGAATGCGATGTCTGTCGAAGGCACCATATCCACCGTGTAAAGAACAAAGATTTTGAACGGATTTCCAAAGATGTAAAAGCCTTGCAACAAAAAGGTTATACCCCAAAACAAATCCTCGCTGAACTTTCCAAAGAATACGAGGAACCGCAGATTGTGGAGGTGATGAGGTTCCTCAATGACCAAAAATAAACGTGGAAACGTTCAAGTTTCCGGCACCTTCTATCGTCGGCGCCGGAATGGTGCGTCCTTGTTCGAAATAATGTACGGGGGGCGTGCTATTTCCGTTTAATCAAGGATAGGACGAAAATCAGCAGGCAGGCACCGATGACGGAGGTGATGATCTCCCACACGAGGCCGCCTTTCTCAATGCCGACCAGGCTCATAAGCCAGCCGCCGAGGAATCCGCCGATTACGCCGACGATAATATTGACAACAAGGCCGAAACCGCCGCCCTTCATCAATTTGCCGGCCAACCAGCCAGCCACAGCTCCAATAAGAAGGAATAAAATAATGTTCATAGTAATTGATTTTGGTGAAACAATTTTTGAAGAGGCAAAAATAGTTTTTTTTTTTTGTAAAATGTGAAATGTGAATGGTGATTTGTAGAGACGTGACATGGCGCGTCTCTACTATTGCCTATTGCCTGTTGCCTATTGCCTGTTGCCTATTGCTTACCATCACCGCATTCGACACTCCTCTTTCCCCTTCGTGGTCGAATCGGCCGTTGTCGGAGGGACAGTTGACAACACTGTGATAATCGCCGATGTTCAGAAACAGGGTGGTGGATCCGCCTCCGTCGAGGTTTAGGGCATCTCGGCATCCCAGCCAGCGGAGAATTTGCTGTAATTCCGTGAGCGACAATCCTTCAGCTTGTTTAAACCGTCCATCTGCCACGAAGAGCAACACTGTGCCGTCTTCACGGATGCCCACGGCCGTGCGGTTGTGGCGGTTGGTGACGAAGGTGCGGTCGTCGCGCATGTACTGTAACGTGTCGTGCCAGATGAGCAACGGTCCGGCGGTCATGATGTCAGGATAAGGAAGTGCCTCTTCCCACCGCCGCGATGAATCGGTTTTGAGGATGAGGACGCTGTCGCCAAGGAGGCAGAGCGTGCCGTATTGGTAGTATTTGCGGTTTACGGTGTCCTTGCCGGGGGTGTTCTCCCCGATGTTCACGCTGTCGATACGCAGATAGCAAATCGGGAAGTGTTTGTCCATGTCGAAAAAGGAGCCGTTGACCGCTGCCACAGCCTCGTGTTTGCGGGCCATCTCGGAGGTCTTCGTGCGGCGCGGCTCATGCGCGAACGCCAACGTATAGTGCGCGGTATCAGGGATTTCCAATACGAAAATCTGCTGGTTCGAGGCGAAGAGTTGCTTCCCATCGAACTGACACTGCCGCAGAATCATACCATCGAGGGTGTCGGTCTGCCAGTTGCCGTTCACGAACGCCAAGGAGTCGCGCTGGGCGTGGAGACAGAGCGCGAGGGCAAAGAGGGTTAGGGTTAGAATTGTATGTTTTTTCATTATACCATCCAATTCTCAATCATAAGACCAGGAATACGCTCAAAATGGTCCACGTTACCTGTAACAAGCACAAAATTTTCGTGCAATGCCGTTGCACCAATGAGTAGGTCAAAATGGTCGATCTTTTTTCCCATATGCTCCAACTGCCAGCGGATGTCTCCATATTCTCTTAAAGAATTGGTAATAGGATATTGCTCGAAAAGACCTTTAATCACATCCACATCTAAAAAATGTTTTTCTTTCCCAGACTTGAATGCACCGAAAAAGAGTTCCGCTAATGTGATTTCAGAAATTTTGCAGTTACCAAGCCCTACACGTCTGATATTTTCTATGACAGATGGAACTTTTTTGATCAAAGCAATACAGACACAAGTGTCCAACAGATATTGTCCATTTGTTTTCATCCCTACCAAGTTTCGATAGTTCTACTGTTTACCACATTATGGCGCAATTCTTTGGTGATTTCCATTGGATCAGCGTCACCACCCCAATCAGAATGAAAAACATTGAGAGCAGCCTCTAACTTTTCATCATCTGTCAGTTCCTCTATTTCGGATTTGGCTTTCTTAGCAGGCAGAAGAGTCTTGACATAAGCCAACATTTTCTCTAATGCCGATTTACTGTCAAGAAGTGGATTCATTTCGCGGAATAGTTCCTCTCGTAACTGTATTGTTGTCATTACTTCAAATTTTATTATAGTTTTGGCTGCAAAAATACATTTTTTAAGAATAGTATTTAAGAGTTGAATAAATAGGAATTAGCCAGCTCTTATTCTCTGATTATCTTGTCCTTTTAATCTTTTCCAAGTGCTTCAATCACGGCCTCAATGTCCTCATCCGTCGTGTCCCACGATGTCACGAGCCTGATTTCATCTTCTGCCTCGTTCCAATAGTAGAAGAAAGTGGTTTTTGCGAGGCGGTCGGCGACGGGGCGCGGGAGCTTGAGCAGCAGGATGTTGCAGTCGGTGCGCTGGGTGAAAACGTCGCCGAGGACAGTGGTGATGCGCTGACGGAGCTTCTGTGCCTGCGCATTGGCATGGGCGGCGTTCTTCTTCCACAGGTCGTTTTCGAAGTAGGCGACGAACTGGGCGCTGAGGTACCGCATCTTGGAGCTGAGCTGGGCACACTGCTTGCGGTGGTACTTGAGCTCGGGCACTAATTCGGGATTCAACACCACGACCGATTCGCCCATCAGCATCCCGTTCTTGGTG
>JAEEIG010000092.1 GCA_016281255.1 Bacteroidales bacterium | reverse complement strand
CAGAATAGCCGCTTGGATAGCATCTAAACGGCTGTTCAGACCGACCATGTCATGATGATAACGCACCTTCGAACCGTGATTGGCAATCTGCGTCGCGCGTTCAGCCAGCGCATCGTCGTTGGTGAAAATAGCACCACCGTCGCCGTAGCAGCCCAGGTTCTTGGAGGGGAAGAAACTGGTGCAACCCATATCACCCATACACCCGGCCTTAGCGATGTGCCCGTCAGCGAAACGGTACTCCGCTCCGATGGCCTGGCACGCGTCCTCTACAACGCGCAGATGATGCTCGCGCGCTATCTCCAGTATCGCCTGCATGTCGGCGCACTGACCGAACAGATGAACCGGCACGATAGCCTTCGTCCTCGGCGTGATAGCCCTGCGTACAGCCTCTACGTCGATGTTGAAACTGTCAGGATTGACATCCACCAGCACCGGCTTCAAACCCAGTACCGCCGCTGCCTCAGCCGTAGCAACAAAAGTAAAAGACGGTGTGATCACCTCGTCACCCGCGCTGAGTCCCAAACTCATCAGGGCTATCTGCAACGCGTCCGTGCCGTTGCCCACAGGAATCACGTGCTTCACACCCAGCCACGAGGCCAGATGCTCCGCAAACTCATGCACCTTCGGACCCTTCACAAAAGCCGCAGAATCAATCACTTCGCGGATGCCTGCGTCTATGTCCTGCTGAATATGACGATACTGCGTCTGCAGATCCACCATCTGAATCGTTCTCATTGGTTCTTCTCAATCAGATATTCCACTTCCGTTGGCGAGAAACGCACGCCTTTGATGTACTTGGAGCGATGTATGTGCTTGATTGTCAGTTTGTCTTCGCCCGCTTGCGGATATTCGCAATAGACTGTGATGTCCTTGGCGGAGATGTCGTTATAATGACTCTGACTTACCCTCACCGTCACTTCTACCTGAGGTGGGAATAGCCGCAGGTTGTAACCCGCAGGCACTTTCCGCGTCTCAATGTGCATCGTGTACTTGCGTTCATTGTAGCGCTCAATGTAACTGCCGTCGATATGGTCCGGCGACAGGCCGATGATCTTGGCCGTACCGCTACCTTGAATAGCAGAGGGCAGTTTCTGCATGATCTGGTCATGCGCTATGTGCACCTTGCCGGCGCTGCCTTTGATTTGGTCCGACAAGTCGAACACCACCACCGACAGCCCTTCGTTTTGCTCTATCAGCTTTCGTCCGGCGTCACGTATCGTCACGTCCAACTGGTCCGGCAATGCGGGCTCAAACACCACGTCCTGCGGAATACCCGAATAACGGATAGGCACATGCAGTGTAGCCTCACGTTCCGAACTGATTGCATGGCCGTACCACATCACTCCCGCCACCAACACAAAGCATACAAACGTCACCGCGTCCCACGAGAACAGAAAATTCTTCGTCGCACGCAGTACTCCAACCACTATTTCACGCAGTTGCTCCATTCTAAACTTTCAACTATCAACTATCAACTATCAACTTTCAACTCTCCACGGCTCTGCCGATCGTTCGAGGCTTTGCCGAGATAAGAACTCTTAACTCTCCTTCTTCTCTTCTTTAGGCTCTTCTTTCTTTGCCTTTTCCTCTTTCTTCACAGGCGCTGCTTCCGGCTCCAGGAAAACCGACGATTTGTCGATACGGATAACCACGTCTTTGGCAATCTCCACCTGGAAAATGTCACCATCAACGCTCTTCAGCTTGCCGTGCAAACCACCTGCGGTAACCACTTTCTGGCCCGCGCGCATGCTGTCGCGTTGCTTCTCCAGTTCTTTCTGTTTCTTCTGCTGAGGGCGAATCATAAACAGCCACATCACCACGAAGATCAGAATCATCATAATCCAAAAACTCCAGCCGCCACCTTGCGCACCGGCTTCTGCTTGCAGTAAAATCAATAAGTACTTCATAATTGTATTGTTTTGTTGTTCTTTTTATTTTTTAGTATTGTCTTCACTCCTTTCTCAATTGTCCACTCTCAATTCTCCTCCAGAGTAACGGCTTTCAGCAGTTTGTTCTCGGCTTTCAGTTCCTCAATAACACTGTTCAGAATACCGTTCACGAAACTTGAGCTCTTCTCCGTGCTGTATTCCTTGGCCAACTCCAGATACTCGTTAATTGACACTTGCAGTGCGATAGACGGGAACTCGATAATCTCGGCCAGCGCTACCTGCAGGATAATCAGGTCCATGTACGCCACGCGCGACATATCCCAGTTGCGCAGGTGCGACTCTATCATCTGCATGTATTCGTCGTGACCGGCAATGGCTTTCTGCAGCAACTCCTTGGCAAAAGACAACTCCTCTTCCGTGTCGAACATCTCCAGTAGCGACTGGTCTTTGCCGCTGTCTTCGGTGAAACGCTTGATGGTCTTGAACACGTAAGAAATCACCACGTTGGCATCCACCACCCAGTCGTTGCCGTCCAAAGCTACTTCCAACTCCTCCAATGCCGTCTCCAGTTCGTCATTATCCGCCAGCACGTCCACGAAAATCCGCCGCCACACCATCTTGTCATCAGCATAGGTGGGATCTTCCAGGGCTTGATACTCGGCGAAAAAGTCCGTAGCCGTTATCTGTTTGAATAGCGCCCGCAACGACTCATGCGCCACATCCCAACTGTAACCTTTCTCCTTCAGATAACCGCGCAACTGGCGATTATTGAAGATCTGCTGCGAAAACTTGTTGTTGATGAAGTTCCGGTGAGGCTGAAACGGCTCGTGAAGTATCGCCGCACGCTCTTTCTCCTGCTCCTCACGCTCTTCATACAACGTCGTCATCTCGTTCACAAAGTCCAACAACAGCATGTACAGACTGTAGGTGTTGTCGAAACTTTTCAGCAATTCTTTCTTTGCCGCCAACGGCGTACTTCCCTCGTCTTTGTAGTAGGCGAAGAGCGTCTGAATAACTTTTGAACGTACCAATGTTCTGTTTATCATCCTTATCTCGTTTATTATTTACTTTTCCTACATTAATATATCCGCGCATACCCGCGCTACACGAGCGCACGCGTAAAACGCTGCAAAATTACAAAAAAGAAATGACATGACCAAATTTTTTGACTGAAAAATGCCATTCCTAACCCATTTTGAACAATTTTCTTCCAAAAAGTGTGTTTTTATGCGAAAAATTGACGACTTTTTGACAGAAACAAATACTTTGGCACAGTTTTTGTACTTATTATTGTGGTTTTGAAACAGCCCGAAGCGTCTTCTTGTGGCTGCTATTGAGTTAAACAGGCTTGAAGACGCGTGCATCGGGATTCTGGAGAAGGGTTCATCGGGACCTGGTGAAGACCCCTCCGTACTCTCTCCGATACAACCAAAGTCAAAAGTCATAAGCATACGTCTCCCGGTATTATCCGAATAGGATTTTGCCGGGAGTTTTTTTGTGCTTTGATTATCAGCAACTTGAATACTGTTGAACCCCGAAACACTATGAGTGGTGTACAGTTTGGTTCAAGAAGAAATCTCCCTTCTTTATGGCAAGTTTTCCAAAACAAATCTGTAAACCATTGAAAATCAACAAAAACACGTTTTTGGCTAAAGAACAAAGTTTTCTTTTTTGATTTTTTTTAAAATTTTTTTGCAAAAAAGTTTGCATATATGAAAAATATTTTGTACCTTTGCAGCGGATTTTGAAAGTGCCAATTATGGTACTTCTTTTTTCGCCCTGATTATTAACGTAATAACGAAATAGTAACACACAGAGTCCCTTCGGGGGCACTCAACAAACAAGCATTTTTGAAAATGATTCAAACCATTGTGAAACGTGACGGCCGAATCGTCGGCTTCAACGAAGAAAAAATCAAGACCGCTATCCGTAAAGCAATGCTTGTGACGGAAAAAGGCGTTGATGAGGACCTCATCCAGCGTATCGTGGACAGAATCTCGATACAGGGCAAGGAGCAAATGTCCGTTGACCAAATCCAAGACCAGGTCGAGCTCGAACTCATGAAATCGCCGCGTAAGGAAGTGGCCAAAGGCTACATCGCTTACCGAAACCAGCGTGACATCGCCCGCAAAGCTAAAACGCGTGAGGTGTTCCTCGAAATCATCGCGGCCAAGAAAACCGACGTGACCCGCGAGAACGCCAACATGAACGCAGACACGCCTGCGGGCATGATGATGAAGTTCGCCAGCGAGTCCACCAAGCCTTTCGTGGACGACTATCTGCTCTCGCCCGATGTGCGCGACGCCGTGCGTCACAACCTCCTTCACATCCACGACAAGGACTACTATCCCACCAAGTCACTCACCTGTGTTCAACACCCGCTGGACAACATCCTCAAGAACGGTTTCATCGCTGGCCACGGCGAGAGTCGTCCCGCCAAGCGCATCGAGACAGCTTCCGTCATTGCATGTATCTCTATGGAGACGGCACAGAACGAGATGCACGGTGGACAGGCTATCCCCGCCTTCGACTTCTACATGGCACCCTACGTGCGCGCGTCATATATAGAAGAGGTGAAGTACATCGAGAAACTCACGGGTGAAGACCTCAGCGACCTCTACGACGCACCTATCAAAGACTACCTTACTGCCGAATTGGCCGGTTTGGTGGGAAAAGAGCGCTATTTCCATCACGCCATCAACCGTACCGTCAGCCGCGTACACCAAGCCATGGAGGCGTTTGTGCACAACATGAACACCATCCACTCCCGCGGTGGTAACCAGGTCGTGTTCTCCTCCATCAACTACGGAACGGACTTCTCCGCAGAGGGACGCTGCGTCATCCGCGAAATCCTCAAGACCACCTACGACGGCGTAGGCAATGGTTCAACCGCTATCTTCCCCATCCAGATCTGGAAGAAAAAACGCGGCGTCAGCTACCTGCCCGAGGATCCCAACTACGACCTCTACCAGCTGGCCTGCAAGGTAACGGCTCGCCGTTTCTTCCCCAACTTCGTCAACCTCGACGCACCATTCAACCACAACGACAACTGGCGCATCGACGACCCCAACCGTTACAAGTGGGAGGTCGCTACCATGGGCTGCCGCACCCGCGTCTTCGACAACCGCTACGGCGAGAAGACTTCCATCGGACGTGGTAACATCTCGTTCTCGACCATCAACATCGTTCGTCTGGCCATCGAGTGCATGAACATCCAGGACAAGGAATCGCGTATCAACGCATTCTTCGCCAAACTGGACAATCTGTTGGAAATCACTGCCCTCCAGTTGCACCAGCGCTACGAGTTCCAGAAAACCGCTATGGCTAAACAGTTCCAGCTCGTGATGAGCAAACTGTGGGTCGGAGCAGAGAACCTCAAACCCGAAGATACCATCGAGTCGGTCATCAATCAGGGTACGCTCGGTATCGGCTTCATCGGCTTGGCAGAGGCGCTCATCGCCCTGATTGGCAAGCATCACGGCGAGTCCGAAGAAGCACAGGAACTGGGTCTGCGCATCGTCTCCT
>JAEEIG010000091.1 GCA_016281255.1 Bacteroidales bacterium | reverse complement strand
TACTCGTTGGGGATGGCGTACTTGGAAGCCTCGTACGACACGGAGTCGATCTGATGGTAGATGGCCTTGCGCTGGGCGGGGTCGGTGGTGTGGTTATAGACCTCGTACAGGGCCTCGATTTTTTTGAGCTGCTCCTGTTCCTTGGCCCAGTCCAACGTGCCGAAGTGGTTGGTGCCCTTGAACATCAGGTGTTCGAGGTAGTGGGAGAGGCCCGTGGATTCGGAGGGGTCGTTCTTGCTGCCCACACGCACCGCGATGTAGGTCTGGATGCGGGGCACGTCCTTGTTGACGGACATGAAGACTTGCAGCCCGTTGTCCAAGGTGTAGTGAATGACGTTCATCGGGTCATTCTGATAGGTCTCCTTGTGGTAATTCTGCGCGAAAGAGCTGAAAGCCAGGAGACTGAAGGCCGCCAGCAGCAACGTTGCGATAAAGTTACGTTTCATAATTTGCATTATATTTATTAAATTAAAGTGCAAAAATATATTTTTTGTCATTCCGGAGGCTTGTTGTTGATAATTATTCATATTTGGCGGTCGGGATGCCACACGAACCGATAGGGCAGGAGGGCGTCCCTCCCGGCATAATCCACCCCGATGCGAGGGGTCGCTTCGACCTGGTTTTCAGGTATTGACAACCCGCGGTCTTCGATCCAGAGCGTGTCTCCGAAGAGCGAAAGACCGTTGTCGGCGACGGTGAGCCCGAGCAGTTTGGAGACTTTGCCCGGCCCGATGCCGATGTCGGGGGTGATTTTGCGCTTGCGGGTGCGCTGCAGCATCAGCTCCTCGCCATGGGTGGGCACGATGCCGCGGATGAGCACCGCGTCGGGCACGCCATCGACGTTGGTGACGAAGTTGAGCAGATGGTGCATTCCGTAGCAGAGGTAGAGGTAGGCGACGCCGCCTTCGTGGAACATCATCTCGTTGCGGCGGGTGCGTCGCCCTCCGAATGCGTGCGAGGCGCGGTCGGCAGTGCCTTTGTAGGCCTCCACCTCGCAGAGGATGCCGCCTGTGAGCTGCCCGTCCACCCGGGTGAACAGGTACTTGCCCAGCAGGTCGCGCGCGACACCCAGCACGTTGTCGGTCAGGAAGTAGTCTTTTGTCAGCTTCATTGCCGTTTCGGATTTGGCGGCAAAGATACAATAATAATGGTTATGGGTTATTGGTTATTGGTTATTGAAGTTGATTGTTGGTTGTTAATTGTTGGTTGTTGGTTATGGGTTATGGGTTAAGGGTTGGTGAGGCGGGATTGGAAAGCGTTGCGGAGGCCGGAGAGCATTTTGGCTATGTCTGTAATCAGAGGCCTTAGAGTGTTAAATTGTTCAGGGGTGATGTATTCTAAATCACAAGCGACTTGTAATTCACAAAAAACTTCCATAAGTGATCCGTATGAGATTTCCACGAAGTGAATCTTTTCTTTTATGGAATTTCTTCCGCTTCCTTCTGCAAGATTGGCGGATACAGAAACGGCAGCCCTTCTGACCTGATCTCCTAAACCATAGCGTTCCTCTTTTGGAAAATTTTCCTGTAATTGGTAGATGTGTTTAATCAAATTGCGGATTTTGGAATACACTTCCAAATTTTCAAACGAAAAGTTTCTGGTTTCGTTCTTTTTTGTCTCTAGATTCTTCATATTTTTTCAAATTCAGTTATAAAAATAAGCGGTATTATTAAACAATAAACAATAAACCTCAATAACCAATAACCAATAACCCATAACCATTAAAACACCAGATATGGTCTCAGTTTCTCGATGAGTTCTGGGTAGGCGCGGGTGATTTGCCGCAGTTCGTCGAGGTCGCGGACGGGGCCGGATTTCTCGCGGTGGCGGAGGATGAGCTTTGTCAGGTAGGCGTCGATGTAGGGGTGGGAGACCAGTTCCTGGTAGGTGGCGGTGTTGATGTCCAGTTTCTTGATTTTCTGATTGTCGATGTACAGATAAGTCTTCAGCTTGGCCGTGTCGATGTTCTGCAGGACATAGACCTCCTGGAGTTGGGCGTAGTTGTGGAAGCCGCCGAGTTTCTCGCGGTACTCGACCAGTTTGGCGGCCCGTTTGCTTCCGAACTGCGGGATGGCGAGCAGGTCGTTGGTGTCGCAGCTGTTGAGGTCGATCTTGACGATGTCGTACAGCGGTTTGCGCTCCTGATTCCGGAATGGCGGGAGCGTGTCGGGACGCATGTGCGGCTGGCCGCCGGACGTCTGCCGGCGGTTGGCCTCGGCGGAGTCGGCCAGCCGTTGCTGCTCTTGCGCGAATCGCAGGAACTGTTCCTCGTAAGGACGGATGTCGCAGGACGGCTTCCGGTGGTTGTCGCGCCGGAAATAGTGGATGTTGCTTGCTGTCATGACGGAGAGCAAGAGGAGGGCGGCCGCCCATTCGCCTCGGGTGAAATGGAGTTTCGTTTTCATGTCGGCAAAGATACAACCTCGAGACGGGGCTTGTCAAGGTTTTTGAAATATTTTTGTTAACACTCTGTTGTTTATATTTTAATTTAATGGGAAAAGGCGTTGCGCGGCTGGCTGGAGGGAAAATAAAAACAAAAGGATGTTTATAAAAAACTGTAAATATTTGTACTGTAATCATATAACGCGATACAGGATGTGTTAAAGTTTTAAAAAACGAAAAAAAGAGACGGTTTTAGCATAAAAAATTGTATTTTTGCAGCGTTTCTAAGAAAAACGGCATGTCGTCTTTTGAAAGTCTATATCGTGAAACGGAAATCAATGTCAGAGAGGCGATTCGGCGTTTTTCGGAGCTGAAGTCGAAGTACGAGTCGGCGCGGCGCGAGAACGAGAAGTTGCGCGCCGAGGTCGCGGAGTTGAGAGGTCAGCTCGACGAAACAGAGGAAAAGTTGAAATTGGTTGAACTAACGAGCACCATTATTGACAGGGAAGATAAGACAAGACTAAAACGACAGATCAACGATTGGGTGCGGGAGATAGATAGCAGTATCAAGCTTCTCAGTGAAGAGTAACGATGGAAGAAGAGAACATAAAGGTGACCGTGACGATAGGGCAGAGGCCGTTGACCGTCATCATCAAGAAGGAGTGGGAGCATTACTTCCTGGAAGCCGAAAAAGTAATCAATGACAGTTTTTTCGAGTTTGCGAAAAAATGGCAATATAAAGACCAGCAAGACCTTGCGAACATGGTGCTGTTGGATTTTGTGGTGAAGGCTCTGGCCGACAAGGAAAGGCTGAGGGAATACGACGAGGAGTTGGTTCCGATGATGGAATCGCTGAAGCAGCTGACCGAGGAGTTCCCCATTGATTAGACGTTCATTGAAAGAGATAATCCCGCATAAGTTCAGATACGTTTGTTAAACTCAACAGAATTACAAACGAAGGGGACGCTTGTCATGCCTAGAACAGGCCCGATCCGTACGGATGGCGATCAGCCCGGGGAAGCGCGAAGCAAAGACGGCACCTTCGACCATATCGCTTAGGAGTTTTTCGAAACCCTATGGAGCTTATGCGGTTTTTTTATGCCTCCCGTTGCCCGTTGCAGGGACAACTTTAATTCACATATATAAAAAAACTTATGACAATATTAGGAATGATTATAGGCATATTAGTGGGTGTCGGCATCGGACTGGCACTGGCCTATACACTGTTGAAAAACCAACTGACGAAAGCAGGGCGCGAGGCCCTCAAGAAAGCCGAGGAAGACGGCGAACTCATCAAGAAAGAGAAGATTCTGCAAGCCAAGGAGAAATTCCTGCAGCTGAAGGCCGAACACGAGAAGGCCTGCAACGAGAAGAACCAGCAGATCGCCGTTGCGGAGAACCGCATCAAGCAGAAGGAGAACACCCTCAACCAGAAAATGGAGGAACTCAACCGCAAGAACAACGAAAACGCCGCCCAGAAGGAGAATCTGAACAAGCAGATGGAAGCGGTGGCCCAGAAACACAAAGAGCTTGAAGAGCAAATCTCCTCCCAGAAGACCAAGCTGGAGTCCATCGCCGAGATGACTTCCGAACAGGCCAAGCAGCAGCTCATCAACCTGATGCAGGACGAAGCCAAGGCTGACGCCCTCGTGATGATCAAGGAGATTGTGGACGAGGCCAAGCACACGGCCAATCTGGAGGCTAAAAAGGTGGTGGTCAACGCTCTGCAACGCACCGGCGTGGAGTCCGCCATCGAGAACACCGTCTCCGTTTTCACGATTGAGAACGACGAGATCAAGGGCCGCATCATCGGTCGCGAGGGCCGTAACATCCGTACCCTGGAGAACCTCACCGGCGTGGATGTGGTTATCGACGACTCCCCCGACACCATCCTCCTCTCCAGCTTCGACCCGGTGCGCCGCGAAATCGCCCGTCTCTCCCTGCAGAAGCTTGTTTCCGACGGACGTATCCACCCCGCGCGTATCGAGGAGGTGGTCGCCAAGACGAAAAAACAGATCGAGCAGGAGATTGCGGAATTGGGTAAACGTACCTGTATCGATTTGGGAATCAATAATATGCATCATGAATTGATGCGTTTGGTCGGTAAGATGAAGTACCGTTCCTCCTATGGTCAGAACTTGCTGCAGCACGCCAAGGAGGTGGCCAATCTGAGTGCCGCCATGGCCGCGGAGTTAGGCATCAATCCCAAGCTGGCCCGCCGTGCGGGTCTGTTGCACGATATCGGCAAGGTGCCCGACACCGAGCCCGAGCTGCCGCACGCGCTCTTCGGCGCACGCCTGGCCGAGCAGTACAAGGAGCGTGCCGAGATCGTGAACGCCATCGGTTCCCACCACGACGAGATGGAGATGAAGACCCTCATCGCGCCCATCGTGCAAGTGTGCGACGCCATCTCCGGCGCCCGTCCGGGTGCCCGCCGCGAGGTGGTCGAGGCTTACATGAAGCGTCTGAACGACCTTGAGAATCTGGCACTGACTTATCCCGGCGTGGTCAAGACATACGCTATCCAAGCGGGTCGCGAGCTGCGCGTGATTGTGGGTGCCGAAAAGGTGTCCGACCAAGAGGCCGACCAAATCTCACTCGACCTCTCCAAGAAGATCCAGAACGAGATGACCTATCCGGGTCAGATCAAGATCACGGTGATCCGTGAGACCCGCGCCGTCAATTACGCCCGTTAGAATATATGAACGACAACCAACCGAAGCCCCGCAGCCGATTCAGGTTCTTCACAATACTTTATATTGTGACGTTCATCCTGTTTGTGGTCTATTTCTTCTTTATTTCGGATCATAACTTGAAGACTCACAGGGATTTGAACCGAAAAATCTCCAATTTGGAAGATAAGATCACCAACACGAAGAACCAGGTGGGCAATGTCTATACCTACGAGCAGCTGGTGGCGGATTCGGTGTTGTTGGAGAAGTATGGGCGGGAACAGTTGAACATGCACCGTCCCGAGGAGGATGTGTTTGTGATTCTCTATGAAAAATGAGGGTGAACATATCCGGTTGTTGATTGTCAACGGCGTGAACCTCGGCTGTTTGGGCACGCGCGAGGTGAATATCTACGGCAGTCTCTCCTTCGACGAGTATCTGGAAGGGCTCCGGGAGAGATACCCCCGGGCTGAGATTCTTCACTTCCAATCCGACAGCGAAGGGGAACTGGCGACGGCCATCACTTCGGCACGGAATTTGCATGGTATCGTTCTCAACGCGGGTGCATACACGCATGCCTCTGTCATTTTGGCAGATGCGGTGCGCGCGGCGAAATGCCCGGTGGTGGAAGTCCACATCAGCAACCTCTTCGGGCGTGAGAATTATCGCAGGAACAGTATGTTGTCGGGAGCTTGCGCCGGCTTCATCAGCGGCTTCGGTCTGCAGGGCTATGACCTGGCTGTCGAGTCGTTCCTGATGAAAATTCGTGCGGAGGAGATTAAACCTCAGCGCGTCTGAACGGTCTTTGGAATTCGGAAATGTTGTTGGATAAAAAGCAAACAAAAACAGTAAAAAAGCATAGATTATGAAAAAAGTATTCAGTTTATTGATGGTTTTGGCGTTTGTGGTGGCCGGAATGGCTCAGAACGACGCCGCCCAACCGAAAAAGAACAAGAAAGTGAAAACTCCCGAGATCACTTTCGAGAAGCTGGTGCATGACTACGGCGAGATCTATCAAGGCGAAAACGGAGAATGCGAGTTCGTGTTCAAGAACACCGGCAAGGCGGAGCTGATCCTCACCAACTGCCGTTCCAGCTGCGGATGCACGGTCCCCTCATGGCCGAAGGATCCCATCGCTCCCGGCAAGAAGGCCGTCATCAAAGTGAAATACAACACCCAGCGCATCGGTCAGATCAACAAGACCATCACCGTGGAATCCAACGCAGTGAACGACCGCGTGGTGTTGAAGATTACAGGCAATGTGAATCCGAAACCGACGGAGGCGGCTCCCGATAACAACAGTGGCGCCCCGAAGGTGAACAACTAACATCCAAAAACGTAAAACAATGAAAAAGTTACTGGTTTTCGTATGTGTGCTCTGTATGGGTGCCGGCGCGGGCCTGCAGGCGCAGACCGCCAAACCCGCCTATACAGGAACAGGTGCTGAGATCGAATTCGAGAAGAAGGTGGTGGATTTCGGCACGCTGAAGGTTGGCGACGTGAAGGTGGTGACCATCACCTACAAGAACATCGGCAAGAAGCCGTTGATTCTGGACGATGTGATCTCCTCCTGCGACTGCACAGAGGTGGAATGGTCGAAGGCACCGGTGATGCCCGGCAAGACCGGCACCATCAAGGCCACCTACACCGCCAAGAATGTCGGTTTGATCAGCAAGCGACTGACGGTATTGTCGAATGCGAACACCGACAGAGTGATATTGCAACTGAAAGGGGAGGTGAAATAGCATCCCCTTTGTCCCTGGGGCCGTCTGGTTTTGACAGCAAGTTCGGGGGTATGTAAGCAGGTCGGAATTTGTGTGCTGATTCCGTTAAAAATTATCCCTCGATGCCAAATAAATGGCGAAACTTCTTATGCAATCGCAGCGTAACCGTTGCGGTTCCCGCCGCGCGGACAAGG
>JAEEIG010000090.1 GCA_016281255.1 Bacteroidales bacterium | reverse complement strand
GCGTTTTCAACATTGGCCCAAGCCTTGGAACACTCCTCGTCCTTCTGGACCATCTTGTTGTAAGGTTTCACAAACATGGCCGCCAACACGATGACGATGCCAACAATAATCAGAACGGTTTTTAATGTTTTGCTCATTTTTATGTTTTTTTGTTTGAAATTGTCAATAGTTTCAGGTTTCAGGTTTCAGGTTAATGGTCTTATATATCATTTCCGCGGCACCTGCATTTTGTGCCACAAATTGCTGGCAGATGTCGCAAGTTTGGGTATAATATTCGGGGTTGTTTTCAAATTTAGTCATTGTTTCCTTCATCTCATCAACGGAATTCACCGAAAAGGCACCTTTCAACGCCACTAACTGAATGGCTTCGTTGAAATGGTCGTAGTGAGGTCCAAAGAAAATCGGTTTTCCATAGACAGCCGCTTCCAGAATGTTGTGCAGTCCCGTCTTGAACGCCCCGCCGATGTAAGAAACGTTACTGTATTGGTAAAGACGGTTCAAGATGCCGATGGTGTCGATGACAAACACTTGGGCATCGGCTAAATCACTCTCCTCCTTGGACGAGTACAACGCGGTTTTATATGCGGCGAAGGTCTGTTTCACTTCCGGGGTTCTGGTGATTTCGTGGGGTGCCACGACCAGTTTGTATTCAGGAAAATCTTGCAATAATTGTGCCAACAGTTGTTCGTCCGGTCCCCATGTGCTGCCTGCCACGATGACTTTTTTGTCTTGCCGGAAAGTCTCCATGAAATCAAACGGTTGCACTTGCGCGGCAATGGCTTTCACACGGTCGAAGCGCGTGTCACCGCAAACGGTAACCTGCTTGATGCCAATGCTTTCCAACAATTCTTTCGATTTTTCCGTTTGCACGAAGAAATGCGTGGCCTGCCGGAGTTGTTTCGCAAACCAGCGGCCGTATGGCTTAAAGAAGTGCTGATTCTCTCTGAAAATCGCGCTTATGTAATAAAAAGGTATGGCTTTTTGGTGCAACCGGTGCATGTAATTGAACCAAAACTCATATTTCACAAAAACAGCCGTTTGGGGTTGCACCATGTCGATAAATGTACGTGCGTTGCGGGGCAAATCCAACGGCAGGTAGCAATTGTAGTCGGCAAGAGGCTTTTTGATGGCCTGTTCATAGCCTGACGGAGAAAAAAAGGTGGCAAGGATTTTGGTTTCAGGTTGTTCCTGCTTGATCATCTCGATCAGCGGTTTGGCCTGCTCGTATTCGCCCAGCGACGCGCAATGCACCCATACGGGATGGGGTTTGCCGGGGAAAGCACGCTCCAATTCGGCGAAAACCCCTTTCCGCCCGCGCACCCACTGCCGCGCCTTTCCGTTGAAAAACGCCGCAATCCGGATGCCCAGTCCGAAAAACCAAATCCCTATGGTGTACAATCCTCTCATCATCTATAATAAAACGTTGTCGTTGTCTTTCTCTCATACAACGGGATGTTCCAACCGGCCTTGAAACCGATCAGACCACTGAATTTGGCAGGCATTTCGGCAGTTGGACCCTGGAAAAAGATGTAATTGCGGTTGGGCTTGGTCCACATTTCGTAGAATTCGAGACCGATGAAAAAGTTCAGCATACGGTTTTTACGGACAAACTGATAACCAATGAATTGGTTGAGCGCAAAACCGCCTGAGCGTTGGTCGTAGCCTTTGGCATAGTTGTTGTCCAGCTGCGGATATTGGTGGCTGAAATCATCCACGCGCAGGCGATGGCTGAAATAGCCGGCACCGATTTTGAGCCAAATCCCAGAGTTTTTCCAGCGATCCACGGGAATGATTTTACCAAAGTCGGCGCCAATGGTCCAATAGCGACCTTCAGCGGTGATGCCGCCCTGCGACACCAAACCGTTGCCGTCGATCACCGTGCCGTCATTGTTGGCCAACGTGCCGTTGAAATAGTCCGGGTCACGCATGTTGGCACCGAACATGTAGTCAAAATGCAACCCGACGGTCCAGTTGCCGGCGGACTTGAAGGTGAAGCCCGGGCCCACAGCGAAGTTGTTCTTGAACATCGTGCGCAGCGCACCCATCGGAAAATGATAAGCAAAGTGCGCATCCAACCAAATCATCGGCGCGGCAGTGTCCACATAGTCCTTGCTGGAAAAATCCGTCTGATAGACAGGCTTACTACCTTGAGCATCAACATTTTGCGGAGCAAAAAGAAAAAATGCCGACGCCAAAAAGAGAAAAAGATGCAACAAGCGGTTGCTTGCCACATCTTTTTCGGTATGTATGTTGCTAAAACACATAGTCTTGATTACTCGTTAATTCATTTTCGCAGGTTCATCTTAGTTTCAGGTTTCAAGTTTCAGGTTTCATAACGACATGAAACTTGAAACCGAATCTTTCTTGGACTATAGAGCATGTCATTTCCCAAGAAGAAATTTGCTGAGTGAACTTGAGAAATTCAAATAGCCAACATTAGTTCGTACGGCCGGGATAGACCTTGAGGGCTTCGCGAAGGCATTCAACGGCCTTTTCGAGGTCGGAGACGTTGAGACAGTAGCTGATACGCACCTCGTTGACGCCTTGGCCTTTCTTGGAATAGAATCCCGTGGCCGGAGCGAACATCACAGTGGCACCGTTGTAGCTGAAATCTTCAAGCAGCCAGCGGCAGAATTTGTCGGAGTCGTCGATAGGCAGACGGGCGACGCAGTAGAAAGCACCTTTCGGCATCGGGACGAAGCAGCCGGGGATGGCGTTCACACCGTTCACGATGGTGTTTCTGCGAGCCACATATTCCTTGTTGACGCTCTCGAAATACTCTTTGGGAGTATCGACGGCAGCCTCGCCGAGGATCTGGCCGTAAGAAGGCGGGCTCAAACGGGCCTGGGCCATCTTCATGGCGGTGGCATAAACTTCCTTGTTATGCGTGATGAAGGCACCCACACGCACACCGCATGCGCTGTAACGCTTTGACACAGAGTCCAAAAGCACTACATTGTCGGCGATGTCGGTCAGCTCCATGACGGAAAAGTGTTTCACGCCGTCGTAGCAGAATTCGCGATACACCTCATCGGCGAAGAGGAAGAGGTCGTGTTTCTTGGCGATCTCACCCAGCTTCAGGATTTCCTCTTTGGAATAGAGGTAGCCGGTGGGGTTGTTGGGGTTACAAATCATGATGGCTTTCGTCTTCGGGGTGATTACCTTCTCGAAATCCTCGATGGAAGGCAGCGCGAAGCCGTTTTCAATCGTGGATACGATGGGTTTCACCACCACGCCGCACATGGTGGCAAAAGCGTTATAGTTGGCGTAGAAAGGTTCGGGGATGATGATTTCGTCGCCCGGATCCATGCAGCTGTTGAAAGCGAAAAGGAGGCCTTCGCTACCACCGGTGGTGACGATGATTTCGTCGGTGGTGATTTCGATACCCACGCTGTGATAGTATTCCACTAGTTTCTTGCGGTAGCTGAGGTTACCGGCAGAGTGGCTGTAAGCGATTACGGGAATGTCG
>JAEEIG010000009.1 GCA_016281255.1 Bacteroidales bacterium | reverse complement strand
TGCGCCCGTATCGTCGGTGAGGTGCTCGGTAAGTACCACCCGCACGGCGACACCGCTGTCTATGACGCCTTGGTGCGCATGGCTCAGCCCTGGACGCTCCGCTACCCCTTCGTCGATGGACAGGGTAACTTCGGTTCTGTGGACGGCGACAGCCCCGCCGCCATGCGTTACACCGAAGCCCGCCTTCGTCGCTCCTCCGAAGAGATGGTCGCCGACATAGAGAAAGATACGGTTGACATGGTGCTCAACTTCGACGACTCCATTCCTGAACCTACCGTGTTGCCCGCCAAGATACCCAATCTTCTCGTGAACGGGTCCTCCGGCATCGCTGTCGGTATGGCCACCAACATGGCGCCCCACAACCTCAGCGAGGTGTGCGACGGCATTTGCGCCTACATCGACAACAATGACATCACCATCGAGGAACTGATGCACACCATCAAGGCCCCCGACTTCCCCTCCGGCTGTATCATCTATGGCTACAAGGGTGTACAGGACGCCTTCCTCACCGGTCGCGGCCGTATCGTGATGCGCGGTCATGCCGAAATCGAGACCGAAAAGAACCATAACTGCATCGTGGTCACCACGTTGCCTTACATGGCCAACCCCTCTGACATGATCAGTCACACCGTGGATCTCGTCAAGGAGGGCAAAATCGCAGGCATCACCGACGTGCAGAACCTCACCAACAAGCGCAACGGCACCCGCATCGTTTATGAACTCAAGAAAGATGTCGTGCCCGAGGTGGTGCTCAACAAGCTCTATCAGATGACCGCCCTTCAATCCTCCTTCAGTGTCAACAATGTCGCCCTTGTGAACGGACGTCCTATGACGCTGAATCTCAAGGATATGATTGTGGAATACGTGAAACACCGTCACGAGGTGGTGGTGCGCCGCACCCAGTATGACCTCAAGAAGGCCCAGGAACGCGCCCACATCCTCGAAGGTTTCCTCAAAGCCCTCGATATCATCGACGAGATCATCGCCCTCATCCGCGCCTCGCAAACCGTGCAGGAAGCGCAGCAGGGTCTGATGACCCAATGGGGTTTTTCCGAAATCCAAGCCAAAGCCATCGTCGAGATGCGTTTGCGCCAGCTCACCGGTATGGAACGCCAGAAGCTGCAGGACGAGTATGACGAACTGATGAAGCTCATCGCCTACCTCACCGACGTGCTCAACGATGTGAACCTGCGCATGGGCATCATCAAGGACGAGTTGCAGGACATCAAGAAACGTTTCGGCGACGAACGCCGTTCGCCCATCGAATACAGCTCTTCAGAGTTCCGTGTGGAAGATACCATCGCCGATGAAGAGGTGGTGATCACTATCTCTCACCTCGGCTACATCAAGCGCACCCCGTTGGCCGAGTATAAGGTGCAGAACCGCGGCGGCAAGGGCTCCCGAGGCAGCAGCTCCCGTGACGAGGACTTCATCGAGCACCTCTACATGGCCACCAATCACAATTACCTGCTCTTCTTTACGGAGAAGGGCAAGTGCTTCTGGATGAGGGTGTTCGAGATTCCGGAAGGCATGAAGACCTCCAAGGGCCGCGCCATCCAGAACCTGCTGCAAATTGAGGAAGGCGACAAGATCACCTCCATTATCAACCTCAAGAGCATCGACGATCCCGACTATATCAACAACCACTTCATCATCTTGTGTACGGAGAAAGGTGTCATCAAGAAGACCTCTATTGACGCTTACTCTCGTCCGCGCAAGAAGGGTATTATCGCCATCAACGTTCGAGAGGGCGACCGTCTGTTGGCTGCCCGTTTCACTGACGGCAACAGCGACATCATGATGGCTCTCTATTCAGGTCGCGCCATCCGCTTCCACGAGAACGAGGAGCTGCGTGCTATCGGCCGTACCGCTGCCGGCGTGCGCGGTATCAGTCTTGAAGATGAGAACGACCGCGTGATTGGTATGCTCGCCATCGACAACGACCGCAGCAATGTTTTGATTGTGTCCGAAAACGGTTACGGAAAACGTTCATTGTTGGAGGATTACAGAATCACGCACCGTGGCGGTAAGGGCGTCAGCACCATCAAGATCACCGAACGCACCGGAAACCTCATCGCCATCAAGGCGGTGACCGACGATGACGACCTGATGATCATCAACCGTTCCGGTATCGCCATCCGTCTGCACGTGGATCAACTCCGCATTTTGGGCCGTAACACGCAAGGTGTGAGACTGATCGACCTTCGCGGCAAGGACACTATCGCCGCTGTTTGTGAGGTGCCGCGCCAGGAGGATGAGGAGGAGCTTGATGACGAAACGATGACCGAAAACGTTGAACCCCAAACTTTAAACGAAAATCCTGAGGCAGAGTCTGAAATTTGAACTTGACAGTTCTTCCAAGCTCTTGCCCCTGACGGGGCCGCTCAAGGAAGATATTTTATTTTGAAACCTGAAACTTGAAACTTGAAACGATGAAAAAAATTCTTCTGTTAACCGTCAATCTGCTGCTGTTGGTCAGCCTTTTCGCACAGAAACCCTCTTTGACGAAGGCGTACAACTGCTTTTATGACAAGGACTACGACAAGGCGAAGGTGCAGATTGACCTTTGTGCGGCTGATGAGAAACTCTCCGCCAAGGCACAGACTTGGCTCTACAAGGGCAATATCGAATTCTTGTTGGCCAATCGCGAGTATAATGAGAAGCAGAAGAACGAGAGTTACCAGATCAAGTACCCGAATGCCCCCGTCGATGCATACGATGCCTTCGAAAAGGCTCTCTCCATCAACCCGAAAGTGGAGGCTCTGGATATGATGACCGCCCAGGATGCTCTCAAACAGCTCTATCCCTATCTGCTTGTGAGAGGTGTCGATCAGTTGATAGCCAAGGATTTCGCCGGGGCGAAAGCCACGCTGGCGAAAGGTATTAAGAGTTACGAGATGGACACTCCCCAATATCCGATGAACGGCGACCTCTATTATTATTATGCTTACGCGTTGGAGAGTCTCGGTGAAACCGACGAGATGATGCGTTACTACCAGAAAGCCCTTGACGACGGTTCGCAGAACCCGTACGTCTTCGCCAAGCTTTTCGAGTTTTACAAAGCCGCCAACGACCGCCCGAATGTCGAAAAGACGTTGGCTTTAGCCAAAGTGAAGAATCCTGACGATATCAATGTCAAGCTTTTGGAAATCGACCTCGCCTACTGGGGCGGTGACAGCACGAAAGCGCGTGCGCTGGTGGACCAACTGGATCCGTTCACGCTGAAGACCCCCGACGAAATGGTGAATGTGGCCAACTTCTACATCAAGGAGAAACGCTACGAATCTGCCGAACGTCTGCTGAATCGCGCCAATATTCTCAGTCCTGACAACTTCGTCATCCTCTACAACCTGGGCGTTTGCAGTTACAGCGTTTCGGAATACTACTTCAACCGCCAAAACCAACTGGCCATACAGCAGGGGGAAAAAGCGGACATCGATGCCGCGAAACAGCAGTCGGAGAAATACCTCGCCGATGCCGCGAACTATTTCGAACAGGCGCGGAAGTTGCAGCCCGGCGACCTCAACCTGCTGAATACGCTGCGCGCCATCTATGTGCGCCAGCAGTCACCGAAGGCTGACGATATCGATGCGTTGATTAAACAAATGGAAAAATAGTTAGTCAAATTAATAAATCACTTAAAAATTGAGAAAAATGAAAAAATGGATGCTTGTTTTAGTCGCACTCTTCGTGAGCGTTAGTGCTTTCTCGCAATCTTGCCTGGACGATGTCTGGCAATGCCTGAAAGCCAACCAAATACCTAAAGCGAAGAAATTTATGGAATCCTGCATGGCTGAGAATCCTGACAACGCCGCCGTCTGGTTGATGCAAGCGAATGTCAATATCAATCTCTACAACTACGATTTGGAGAGACAGAAAAAAGATCCTTCAGTCGCCCTGCGTTATCCCAACGCTTTGGAAGATGCATACGCCGCTTTCTTGAAAGCTGTTGAACTGGACAAAAACGTGACGCCCAAAACAGGTATGTTGGGCGCACAGGATGGTCAAAAGCTCTTGGCTGACCCGTTCAAAGACAAGGCCATGGCTGCAGAGGATAAAGGTAAGTATGATGAAGCTTTGAAATACTATGATTTAGCAGCGAAATGCTATGAATTAGGTGGATTAAAGCCCAATGCCGCTGCCATGTATTACTACTCTGCAAAAGTATACATCAAAATGCAAGACAATGGGAACAGCACGAAAATGTTAGAGAAGTGCATTTCCATGTCTCCGAGTATCACCCCTTATGCTTATGATGAACTGTATTACAACTACAAAGATATGAATGATACGGTGAAGTGCGGTGAAATTCTGGCTAAAGCTCAGAAAGTCTTTGGGGAAGATCCTGAAAAGTTATCTGTTCTTTATGCTTCGACGATGGACTACTATTCTATGATTGGTGACCAGGAAAAATTGTTGGCAACTTGCGATAAAGCCATCGCCTCTGGTAACCCTGAGATGATTTCCCGCTGCGCAACCTATCTCTCCAATGCCAAACAATATGCAAAAGCTGAGCAGATTCTGAGAGACGCGCTTGCAAAAACTCCCAATAACTTTGACCTGCTCAAGCAAATGGCTTACCGTTATGCACTGGAGTATTACGACTTGATGGATCAACGTAAGGCCGCTATGGACAGCCGTAGATATGACGAAGCCAACAAGATTTATCAAGGACCTGAGCGTAAAGCCGCTATGGAGAACGCGCACGAGTGGGCTCAAAAGGCTTACGAGCAGAAATCGGATGATTTGGAAAACAATCTGATTTTGCGTGAAATGAAGACCCTGTTGCAACTCGAAGTTCCGCAGGAGCTGAATGACAAAATCAACGCCCGTATCCAGAAATAATGTCGGGTAAAACGACAGAAAATCCCCTTCACCGATGTGAGGGGGATTTTTTTGTAATCATATTTTATGTACTTTTGCAGCAGAAAGAGCGTGGGGAATGGAATTACCGAATTGGATAATGAGTTGTGAAATGTTAAGAATCAGATTGTTGATATTGGCGTGTTTGGTGGGAATGATGTTTGCGGCGATGGCGCAAGAGAAAGAGAAGAATCCGCTTTCGCGCTTTTACGGCGGGGTGAGGGCGGGCTTCACGGCCTCGCAGATTTCCGGGGATGACCTTTCCGGCTTCCATAAGGTGGGAGCCCATGCGGGACTTTTCGTCAATCATGCCGTCCATCCGTCCGGAAGGCTGAAATTACAGCTGGAACTCGACTTCACTATGAAGGGCAGCCATTCATATACCCCCAAGAACCAGCCTTCTTACAATTTCTATTCGCTGACACTCGGCTATGTGGAGATGCCGTTGATGGTGGTTTGGACGGCCGGAAAATGGACTTTGTGGGGGAAGCCGTTCCAGTTCGAGCTGGAAATCGGACCCGTGTTCGGGGTGAATGTCTTCAGCCGCGAGCGCGAAGCGAACGGACTCATCGTGGGACGACCGCCGTTCCGTTGGTACGAGTTCTCAGGAATTGCCGGCATTTCGCTAATGGTGGCGGATCACCACAGCGTGAACTTCCGTTATGAGAATTCCCTTGTGCCGGTGCGCATTCCCACGTGGGTGTATGGACGTGCGGTCATGAAGCAGTTTAATTCCTTGATGACCTTCAGTTATTGTTATCAGTTTTAGTTCTCAACTTAGGGACTTAATATTCGATTTTGAACGTTTCTTCGCTGTCCCAAAAGGCGCGGATGCTGATGTTGTGCGGGAAGGCGAACATCTTTTCCGGCTGCCGTTTTTTGCTATAATCACCGGGGTCCCATCTGCCGTTGTGGTTTTCATCACAGAAGACGCTCACCCGATAGGTGTCGGGAATTAAAAACGGGTAAGTGATTGTTTGTGAAGAAGTTATGATGTCTTCTTTGACGATTTTGTCCTTGTGCCATAATGTGGCGACATAGGCTCTCCCGTCGCCCGGCAGCTCGTAGTTCATAATCAACGTGCCGTAGTCTTTGATGGATTTGGTGGAAAAGGTTGTCCTCAATGTGTCGTTCGTGAGGCCGTTGTAACCATAAAACACGGAGTCCCGAATCATGATACTGTAGCTTTTCTTTTCAGTAACAGTCATTGGCAAAGGAAGTTGCATGGTGAAAGTGTCGGGCACGGCAAAACGCAGCTCAAAGGTGTCTTTATTATCTTGGTGTGGGGAATAGACCCATACACTGAAGGAGTCTGTCGGACGAATGGGGTAGGGGAATTGCAGGGTGAGCGGTTTGTGATACTCGCCTGCGTTTGCGAAACTGACGGTGAGCCTTTTCGTTGGTGCCGTTTTCCCGCGTCCCGTGGTTGGTCTCTCCTTGAACGGCGTAAGGGTGACAGTGTCGGTGCGGGTGTCCGTTTTTAGAATGTAAACGGCAGTGTCGGTCGGTGGCGTTTTGAAGTACCATGTGACCGTGTCGCGGGTGGGGTTGATGACTTCGAAATAGTCCTGTGCTTTGTCCAGCGGGATGGCGGAGAAATCGGCCGTTCGGACTTTGTAAGGGAACTTGTAAACCCCGGCGGATGGATTTTCGTAGCGGGAGAGTTGCTGCACCGAGTCCGCCGCAGTGAAGGCGTAGAGGGTCAGCAAGGGCAGCTCGGCCTGCAGGGAGTCGGCGGCGCTGTCGGGCAAGGCGTGGTAAGAGGTGACACTTTCCTCCAAGTAGGCGATCTCTTCGTTGGGCAAGTCGTAGCGGAAGTTTGCATTAATATCCTTGATGGCGAAAATCTTGTAGTCTCCCTTCGTGATGTTTTTCAGCAGGAAACTGCCGTCGGAGAGTGTCTTGGTGACGTAGTTGGGCAGCGTGGTGAGCGGAAGGGAGTCGGCATCGCCCTTGTAGAGCAATACGTAGAAGTCGTTGACAGGTGCCAATGTTTTAGCATCCAAGAGATTACCTCTGATCATGTAGTCGTCGAGACTGTCGCCGGTGGAGAAACTGTAGTGAAAATAGTTCAGGGGGTTGCTTTCGTGGTAGTCTTTGATGCAGTCTGAGAAGACCATGTTGTAGGTGGTGTTCTCGCGCAATGTGTCTTTGAACTTGATAACCAATGTCTTTCCGTTGACGGTATAGTCCGGAGCCTTCGACATCGGCGGAGAAATCAGCACGTTGTCGGCAGGGTTGTTCAGGGTGATATATTCGTCAAAGTAGAGCTTTATATGCTGTTTGCTGTCGAAATGCACGGTGCCGTCTGCGGGTTCCGTCTTCAGCACTTTGGGAGGCGTGGAGTCTTTTGGACCGCCCGTGGGGGTGGAAATTTTCGCGCATCCGGTACAAAGCAGGGTCGAGAGCAGGAGAATGCCTATTTGTTTCGATAAATACATTTTTCGGTTTAAGGTTTAGGGTTAGAATGGGATGAATCCGATGCCGAGTTTCAGCCCGAAACAGTAAGCACCGAGGATTCGGGAACGGGCGTAATTGTCATAATGCAAAGTGGATTCCTCATAGTAGAGGGATGCCTTGTCCTTCATTTTGGAAAACGCCACTTGGTAGCCTCCGAAAGTGGAGCCGATACTTGCGCCCAAGGTCAGCTTGAGGCGGTTCAGGAGGATGAAGTCGTAGCCGTACTCGAATTTCATGCCGAAAAGGCTGCCCTTGTTTTCAATGATCTCTTCGTAGGGCTCTGTCGTCCCGGTGATGATGCCCATATGCAAGCCCTCGGTATCCATCTTGTAGCGGTAGAAGAAGCCGTCGAACTGGAACTTCAGGTAGTGACCGAGGGGTGCGAAACGGTCGCCGAGGTATTGCTTGTAGTAGGCGTTGAAGCCGTGCGCGATGACGTTGCCGTAAAGTTCGGCTTCGCGCCATTCGGTGTGTCCATAATAATCATGCCTTATCCGAAGGCGGCAGTCGCTGCCCTTGAAGGGTGAGTTGTAGTAGTTGTAACCCACGCCCACGGTCCCTTTTTTCCATACCATCAGCTCGATATTGGGCGAAAGGATGTAGTTGAGACCGAGATAGCGTTTCGCCCCGTCGCTCATGTTCCAGCCCGAACTCACGGGATTTGGGTTCAGCCATGCGGGGGAAAAGTAGCCCTCCATGTTCAGAATCACGTGGTTGCCTAAAAAGTTGTACATTTTAGGTTTCACGTACTCTTCCACTCTCTGATAGACATAGCCGTTGATGTAGGCCTTGTGCATCACTTCAGAGTTGCTGTAGTGGCCGGAGGCTTCCGTTTTGCCGTCTATCACATCAATGAAGCGACAGTGGACGTCGATGTCGTATTGACGGAGGCACAGCACGCTGATGACCACGGGGATGGAGTAGGGGAAGGCGGGTGCAAGCCAAGGCAAAGTGACTTTGTTGCCGAAGAAACTGCGGCCCGGGGCGTCGGTCACATGCACAAAACATAGTTTTCGGCTGCCTAACTCGGCGGCGATGTCGTCGAGGTATTCGGAGGTATGGTAACGCATGTCAATACCTCTGGCGTTGGTGAAGTCTTGGTTCCACTGCCGCATCTTCATGAGGTTGTTGTAGGCCTCGGTTTCCGGCTTTGAAAAATCCATGTCGAGGGTCACCGGGGTGATGTGGCTGCGTTTGAGGGCGCGGCACATCAGCTTCTGCAACTGCTCGGCATTGCGCGTGTCGGCGGCGGGATTCTTGATGTTTCCGTTGTCGTTGTATGTGAGATAGACGGGTGTGGCAACAAGCACCGACTTCTCGTCCCCGATCTTGGCGTCGGAAACGGACTCCAGAACGGCCTGCATCTCGGCGTTCACCACCGCGTCGTTGGCCCAAGCCCTGAAGAGCGAGTCGCTGTGGATATCGACCAGCATATAGTTGACGGTCTTGAATTTGGGGTCGGGCAGCACCTTGGCATTCGTGTTTTGCTGTTTGATGCGGTCGTATTTGGAGTTGGTGGCTGCGGGGCGCGTGGTGTCACCGCCCGATTTCGCGATTTCCTCCATGGTGGTTCCCTGAGGGTAGTCGCAGAAGTCGATGTATCTCATTTTGTTCTTCACGAAGATGTCGTGGATGAGGTCTTTGGCCACGTTTTGCAGGTATTCATCATGGGGAGCAGACTGCAGCGCGGCCCACGTTCTGCGCAGTGCCAAGACGGCGTATTCGTTGCGGTTCATCTTGGAAAGCAAATAGTTGACCTGCTGCTGCTCGCCTTCCACATCACGATAGGGTTCCATGAAAGAGTTGGTTTGGCCGGTACTTTTGTGTTTGGCGGCTCCGTAGTAGGCGGTGGCTTTGGCGCGGTTCAGGAAAGCGTTGCCCGGGAAGGTTTGCTCCATTACGTAAACATTGTAGATGGCCTTGTCGTAGTCGTGGTTGATGAGGAAACGGTCGATGCAGGCGAAGCGGGCCACGTTGCGCAGGCGCGTGAACTGCTCTTCCGGTTGCACAAAGCGTTTGCGGCCTTCGTTGGAGAATTGGCTCACCAATCCATTGGCCAACGTGCGTCGTTTTTCCACGTTGGGGTGGGTGAGCAGCGTGTCGATCATGTTGGAGCGGTCGGGGATGTTGGCGACCGTTTTCAGGAAGTAGTTGTCTGGGA
>JAEEIG010000089.1 GCA_016281255.1 Bacteroidales bacterium | reverse complement strand
TACATCGCGTCCCAATCCGTGGTATCGACATCCCAGAAGACATATCCTGTGTTGAGGACTTTCCAGAGGTAGTCGAACTGTTCGGCGTAGGTGCTGTAGGCTAACTCGCCGTTCTCCCCGATATAGGGCATGTAGTCGGCTTGTTTGCGGCAGGAGGCGCCTAACAAGACTATTATTGCTGCTATTGTGATTGTTTTTTTCATCTTATTTTGGTTTTTTTGTGGTCCCCACACTGCGCTTGTGTGGTTTGTTTACTCCCCACACTGCGCTGCGCTTGTGTGGCTTCTTTATTAACCCCACACTGCGCTGCGCTTGTGTGGGGTTAATTGCGCTTCGCGCGTTTTGCCTCTCCGAGGCTGTTCTTTTCCCCCACACTGCGCTGCGCTTGTGTGGGGTTAATTGCGCTTCGCGCGTCTTGCCTCTCCGAGGCTGTTTAAGGAATTATGTTTTTAAAATTGATAGTTGACCCCTACGGTGACGGACAACGTATTAAGGTATCGTGGGTCGCGGAGGTGCGGGGAGCTGCGACGGTGGCTGACGAGGTCGTAGTAGTAGAGGGCGTCGAGGTTGACATTGAAATGATCGTCCAGTTTGAAGCTGAGACCTATTCCGCCGATGAGGCCCGCGCAGAAGCGGGCGTCTTCACTCGTGAATTCGCGCACTTCGTTGAAATCGTTAAAATAGACGTAATAGTCTGTCATCCAGTATGTTTTGCCGACCCTGCGTTCGCGAAGCCAGTAACCCATATAACCACCGGCGTAGGCATGTCCGCGGACAATCTCCCCGCCGAAGGAGAAGTCGGCCAGCACAGGCAACATCAGGTAATAGTTGTGATGGTTGGTGAAAACGGGATCCAAGTAGTTGAGATTCCGGTCCATACGGTGCGAACGGCGCATGAAGCTGAGGTCGGCGCGGAGCGCGAACCATTCGTTGAAACCGTAGCGAGCCTGGATGCCGGCATCGTAACCGCTGAACCCGGAATAGGATTCGTCGATACGGTCGGCATTCGACCGCGTGATGGTGGTATAGTCCCATCCGCCTTTGAGGCCCACAGACCACTGGGCTTCAGCCATGAGCACGCTACAGCATAAGGCCATAGCGACGCTCCATTTCAATAAGAGATTACCATTCATAAGGATAGGTTTTATTTCGAATAATGAGACGGCAAAGGTACAATTTTTATTGAACAGTAGGGACGTATCGCATATGTCCACAAAAAAAAAGGCGACATCCGAAAGGGTGTCGCCGGATAAGGCAGGGACGTCATGTTCTGGCGTACTTGCAAAAAATTACTGGATTTGGATGGCGCGGGCCGGTTTGGCTTCCTCTTTCGTCAGTCTAGGAAGGGTGACGGTGAGGATGCCGTGCTCCACTTTGGCTGAGATGTTCTCTTTGTCAACATCTTCGGGCAGTGTGTAGCTCTGCTCGTAGTTGGTGTAGGAGAACTCGCGGCGCAGATAGTGGTGTTTTTTCTCTTCTTCCTTGTGTTCCATCTTGTTCTCGATGGCGATGTTCAGGTTGCCATCGTCGTTGATGTTCACGCGGCAGAATTCTTTCTTGATGCCCGGCGCAGCCACTTCCATGGTGTAGGCCTTTTCATCTTCCTTCACATTGACTGCCGGTGCGGTGGTATTGGCACGAGGCATTATGTCGTTGTTAAGGAATTCTTCGAACATTGTAGGAAACCAACTGTTTTTAAACATTACTGGTAACATAATAAACCTCCATTTTTTTAATTTGTTAGACTTTTCATTTTTACTGCCGCCTCCGCTTTCGCCTCAGCGACGCCTCCTATTATGCAACCAGCGTGCCAATGCTAAAAATGGACAAATTGTCACTGACATGCGACAATCTGTCCATTAACCATATAAACCCGTAAGCCCAAAAAAAGAGACCCGTCTCCCGACAGGTCTCTTTATACTATAATATGGTAAGGGTTCCGATTATTGTGTCACTCTTTCCAGCCACTTCACCATGCCGAGCATGATAGCCATGGAGACGAAGCAGACGACTGCGAAGACCGCCCAGCAGTATTTGATCGGCCAGGCGTTGTACATCACAGGACCGAGCCAGATCATCAGGTTGCCGATAGCGGTAGCGCCGAGCCACAAGCCCTGGCACAAGCCCACCATGTGGCGAGGAGCCACCTTGGAGACGAATGACAGACCCAGCGGGGAGATGAACAATTCTGCAACAGTCAGGAAGAAATAGGTGACTAACAGTACCCAAGGAGCGGCTTTGGCAAGACCGGCGGCAGCCATTTGGGCGAGATCCATGGCACGGAATTCAGTGCCGGAAGGATAGTTGTTCACGATGGAGATAATCATCAGGAAGAGGTAAGCCATACCGGCGATTGCCATACCCAAAGCGATCTTACGCGGGGTGGACATCGTGACTTTCTTGTTGAAAATGATCATCAGCGGGGTGAGGATAATGACAAAATAGGGGTTCAAAGCTTGCCAGATTTCAGGGGCGATGGCGTCCGTCTTGACGAAGTCGCGGGCGAACACGGACAGGGATTGGCCGTTCTGGTGGAAAGAGAACCAGAAGAAGATGGCGATACCCAGCACTGCGAACAAAGCATACAGACGTTGTTTGATTTCCTTAGCCATAGCTTGTTTCTCTTCAGCGGTGTACTCTACCACCTGAGCATGTTCTTTCTTGGCGGGTTGCGGGAATTTGTACTTGTTCACCATGAAGATAACCAAAGAGATAACCATGGCAACCACAGAAGCGATGAAGGAGAAGTGCACGCCTTGGTTGAAGACGGTGATGTAGTCGGAGCAGAAAGCGGCGGTGTCGGTGAAGTTGTAACCGGGTTGCAGCACGGCGGCCATGGTTTCGGTGAACTTCTGGGTCTCCTGACCGTTCGCGAGGAACTGGTGGCAAAGACCTGACATGTCGGCGTTATAGACAAGGTGATGCGCTTTCAGCCACCATTCGCGGAGGAACGGGGCGATGAAAGGGGCGAAGAAACCGCCGATGTTGATGAAGACGTAGAAAATCTGGAAACCGGAGTCACGGCGTTTTTTAGCCTCGGCCAAGGCATCTTCGCCTTTTTTGGCGGCTTCGGCTTCGAACTCGTCGTACAGTTTGCCGACGATAGCCTGCAGGTTGCCCTTGAACAGGCCGTTACCGAAAGCGATGAACAACAGCGCCATACAGGTGATGGTCAGGATGGTGGCCCAACCGGCGCCGCTGTCCAGGATCGCGCCGTCGGCGGTTTTGCTGAACAACGGGATGGCCATTGCCACGTAGCCGATAGCCATGATAATCAAACCCCATTGGATGGTTTTGTTGTAGTTTTGCGTTCTGTCGGCGATGATACCGCCCACCAAACTCAGCACATAGATGCCGAAATAGAACACGGAGTAGATGACACCGGCGGTTCCGTCGGGAAGGCCGAACTTTGACACTAAGAAGAGAAGCAGCACGGCGTTCATGATGTAGTAGCCGAAGCGCTCGCCCATGTTGCTCAATGCCGCGGCAATGAGGCCTTTCGGGTGGTTTTTGGCTTCCTTCACATAGTAAATGATAAACGGCACAATGGTAAGTGCGCCGACAAGACAAATAATACCAGCTATACTCATATTTATTGGATTTTAAGTTTACAGATGTTGGTTGATTTTCGCCACCAGTTCCTCTTTCTTGATCACGCCGACGTGACGATCGACGATTTCGCCGTTTTTCAAGAAGACTAAGGTGGGGATGTTCATGATGCCGAACTGCATGGCGATGTCGCCGCTTTCGTCGGTGTCGCACTTGCCGACCACGGCCTTGCCTTCGAATTCAGCGGCGACCTCCTCCACGATGGGAGCGATGCTTCTGCACGGGCCGCACCAAGTTGCCCAAAAGTCAATGACGACCAGTTTGTCGCCCTTCACCAAGGTTTCAAAATTTTCGTTGTTAATTGCTAATGCCATAGTATTTGGATTTTAAAATTATTAAGCCGCAAAGATACATTTTTTTTAGACTCGGGACTTGAGATTTTAGACTTTGGGCTTGGGGGAAACGAAGGACCAAAGTCCCGACTCTTGCATATTGCGTCTGTAATCCAAAAAAAATGTATATTTGCCACCGCTAATTTTATTAGAAGATGAAACATATAAAAAGATTAATGACGTTCTGTTTCTGTGCGGCGACCTTGTTGGCCGGATGCACGAAATTCGGCACGGCGGTTTCCACGATTACCTCTACTGAATATGAGAACAAGCAGCTGACTGTCAATGCGAATGTGATTGACAACGGCGGTTGCGACTACTACATGGAGCAGGGCTTCTGCTACAGTCTGTTCTGTCCGCCGAACCTCCAGGACATCTACACGACGCAGGTGAAGGTCTGCAACTATTCCAAGGTGGACACCTTCTCGGCCACCTTCACGTTGCCGTTGGTTGACACGGCATACTACGTGTGCGCCTACGTGAAAAACAGCGCCGGACTCTCTTACAGCGAGGCCGTGAAGGTCCCGACCGGCAATTAAGAATCCGAAATCAAGTTTTACCAATAATATAAGTATGAAAAAAATACTCGCCATCAATCCCGGAGCTACCTCCACCAAAGTTGCCATTTTCGACGGCAACGAGCAGGTTTTCCTGAAAAATATCAAGCATTCAACGGAAGAGTTGTCGCAGTTCGCGACTATCGCCGACCAATATGAGTTCCGCAAGAACATCATCACCTCCACGTTGGAGGCCGAGGGCATCGATTTGCACGACATCGCTATCGTGATGGGCCGCGGCGGTCTTGTCAAGCCCTTGAAATCAGGTGTTTACAGAGTCAACGATCTGATGTTGGAGCATCTGAAGATGGGTTACAGCGGCCAACACGCCTGCAACCTCGGCGGTCTCATCGCCGACAGCATCGCCAAATATATCGGTTTGGAATGCGCCTATATCGCCGACCCGGTGATGGTTGACGAGATGCACGAGATTGCGCGCATCTCCGGTCACCCGATGTTCGAGCGTCAGTCCATTTTCCATGCCCTCAACCACAAGGCCATCGGTCGTATGTACGCCAAGGACAATGGCAAGAAATACGAAGAGCTCAACCTCATCATCACCCACATGGGCGGCGGTGTGAGCGTGGGCGCGCACGAGAAGGGCAAGGTCATCGACGTGAACCAAGCATTGGACGGAGAAGGTCCGTTTTCTCCCGAGCGTTCCGGTTCCCTGCCGATGAACCAGTTCTTAAAAGCTTGTTTCAGTGGCAAATACACCCAGCAAGACATGCAGAAGATGCTTGTGGGCAAGGGCGGTTATGTCGGCTATTTCGGCAGCAACGACGCCTACGCCGTGGAGAAAGCCGCTATCGCCGGCGACCCCAAGGCGGAACTTTTAGAAGAGGCTTTCGCTTACCAAGTGGCCAAGCAGATCGGTGAGAACGCCTGCGTGCTGAAGGGCAAGGTGGATGCCATCATCCTCACCGGCGGCATCGCCTACGGCAAACCGGTCGTCGCCCGCATAAAGAAATATGTGGAATGGATCGCCCCCGTGGCTGTCTATCCCGGCGAAGACGAGATGGCCGCCATGGCCTTGAACGCCAACATGATCCTGAACAAGGAGATCGAAATCCAGGAGTATAAATAATGCTCACTTTCGCGCTCTACAGCCGACCGGGCACCGGACAGCGGCCTTTTGTGGATTCGGTCATCGCCTTCCTGCGGGAAAACCAATGCGAGGTGGTGCTTCACAAGAATATATCTTGTGAAAATGCTGATATACAACAATTTGAGTCGTATGATAGTCTGCAAAAGCTTGGAAATGTGGATTTTATGGTTTCCATAGGCGGCGACGGTTCCTTTATCGACGCCGCCAACCTGATCGGGGACCTGAACATCCCGTTGGTCGGCATCAACACAGGGCGCATCGGCTTTCTGTCAGCCATCAAGAAAGAGAACTACGAGTCGTGCATCCGCATGCTCATCGACAGAAAATACACATTGGAATCGCGCTCGCTGCTCCACATCGGGGGCAGCGAGCCGTTGCCATTGGACACGCACTTCGTGGTGAACGACGTGACGGTCCGCGCCACCGACAACGACTCCATCAACGCCATTTCGGTGGAGGCCGGTGGCAAGCACATCAACACTTACTGGGCCGATGGTCTGATTGTGGCCACGCCGACGGGGTCCACGGCCTACTCCATGAGCTGCGGCGGCCCCATTCTGCACCCGCAGACCGACGTGGTGGTGCTCACACCCATCGCTTCTCATTCGCTCAGCGTCCGCCCGCTGGTCATCCCCGCCACCGAGCCGTTGGAAATCACGGTGGACGGTCGCGGTGGAAAATATTCGTTATGTGTTGACACACAGCGCATTATCTTGGACGATGGTGTCAAATTGTTGATTACCAAAGAGAAATTCACCATACAGACAGTGCTGTTCGATAACGCCAATTTCTACTCCACGATTCGCGAAAAACTGCTGTGGGGGCTTGACAAGCGCAACGACTGAGCCCTGATTCCCCCCGGGGATTATTTCAACATTTTTGTGTTTATTTTTTTTACAATTAATCCTAAAAAAAAGGGATTAATATTTTTAATTTTGTCAGATTAAAAATAACTGTGTAATTTAGTATGAAATACGTCAAGCCAATAGTTCGTATTCTATTGAGTATCACGTTGATAGTGATATTTGTTTTGGCATGTGTCTATATGCCGAAGCAGCGTTGTGAACGTATTTCGGTCGTGGCACATACACAAAACGAGAGTGTGACTTTGTCGCAGAAGGATGTGGAGAGGTTGTTGTTAGACGCGAAAGTCGAGGTGGTGGGCAAAGCCGTGAAGGAGGTGGATTTGGGCGGGATCACCAATCTTCTGTTGTCGAACCCCTACATTTCCGATGTGAACTTCGTGCATTTCGCCGGCAAGAAGCTGGTCATCGATTATACGCTGAAAGAGATCGTTTTACATGTGTTCACCCCCAACGGTGAGCACTATTTTGTGGACAGCGAGGGCATTGTGGTGCCGTTCACCTCCAAGATGCAGGACTACCTGATGGTGGTCAACGGGAACGTTACCGACAGCTTCAAGCCGGGCAAGAAGGCGCCCCGCAGGGTGCAGGACGCGCTGGCTTTGGCCCGGAAGATCAACGGGAACGACTTCTATCAGGCGCAGTTCCGCCAGATCTACCTCAACAGCCGGGGGGAGATGGAGCTGACCGCCACGGTGGGGGGGCAGACGATCCTTTTCGGGGGGCTGGAGAATGCCGACGAGAAGCTTGCGAACCTCAAGACGGTTTACGAGAACGGGCTTTCGCACAAGGGTTACAACACGTACGCCCAGCTGGACGCCCGCTTTAAGAACAGAATTATTGCAACAAGAAAATAAACCACGCGTATGGAGAAAAATTACTCTAACAATTTCGGATTCAACAACATGGCGAGCGACATCGTGGTCGGTCTCGACATAGGCACCACCAAAGTGGCCACCATCATCGGTTACCTGAACAACAGAGGTAAAATCGAAATCCTCGGACATGGGAAATCCGCCTCCAAAGGCGTGGAGTTTGGTCTCATCCAGAATCTGCTGAAGGCGCAGGAGAGCATCAAGACCTCCGTGCAGCTGGCCTCCAGCCATGCGCGCCTCGACAGCATCGAGAGTGTGTATGCCGGCATCGCCGCCCGCCATATCAAGACGGGTAACTGCAAGCACTACATCCTCCGCTCCGACCATAACGCGTTGATCACCCAAGAGGAGCTGGACTCCATGAAGCGCGACGTGGAGAACATCGCGTTGCCTCCCGGACAGCAGATCATCGCCATCATCCCGCAGAAATATGTGATCGAGGACTCCGCCGACGGCGCCAGCCACGAATCCATGGATCCGGTCGGGGAGCTGGGGTCCAAAGTCACCGGCTACTATCAGGTGATTATGGGCAATTATCAAGAAATCAAGAAGATACATACCTGTATTTCCAATGTAAACGTGGATACTGAAGAGTTGATTCTGGAGCCTATCGCTTCCGGGCTCTCCTGTCTTTCCGAAGATGAGAAACAGCGCGGCGTGGCGTTGATCGACATCGGCGGCGGCACCACCGACATGGTGATCTTCAAGAACGGTCACCCCAAATTCTGCAAGGTGATCCCGTTTGCCGGCTCTGTCATCACGAAAGACATCGCCAGCGTGTGCAACATCCCCGAGGACACGGCTGAGGAACTGAAAATCAACCACGGCAGCTGTATTCCGGAGCGCAGCAACCCGAACCGTGTGAGCACCGTGCTTCGCCCGCACCAGCAGGCTCCGCTGAAAATCTCCGACGAGCAGTTGGCCAAGATCATCTACAGCCGTGTCCATAACGACATTCTCGGCTTTGTGAAGAAGGAGCTCGAAGCTTCCGGCTGCATGAAGATGCTGCAAAACGGGGCGGGTCTCGTCCTCACCGGCGGCGGCGCGAAACTCCGCCACCTTGTGGAGCTGTGCCAGTTCGACCTCGGTCTCAACACCCGCATCGGCATCCCCGGTGTCGGATTCGCCGATTCCCTCTCCAACGAGCTCAAACAACCGCTCTACTCCACCGCCCTCGGTTTGCTCAAATACGGTATCGAGAAGCAAACCAAAGATTTCCACGTGGAAGAGCAGCGGGAGGATTTCAACAACCGTGAGGAGGAGCACCTGCCGAACGACAACGGGATCTTCGACGACAAAGAGAAAAAAGGCCGCAAGCTCTTCGACGGTTTCAAAAGCACGTTGACCAAGCTCTTTGAGCAGATTTCATAGAAAAACCAACCATTAACCGAAAGTAATAAAACATCAAATATGACAGAATCTATAAACTTTACGCCCGATTTTGGAGCAAAAGAGAACACCTCCGCGATCAAAGTGATCGGCGTGGGCGGCGGCGGTAGCAATGCCGTGCAACACATGTTCGCCGAAGGCATCCAAGGTGTGGATTATCTGGTCTGCAACACCGACAAATGCCATTTGGATGCGTGCAAAATCCAAGATAAACTGCTGTTAGGCAACGGCTTGGGAGCTGGTGCCAAACCTGAAGTGGCCCAAAAGTATGCCAATGAAAGCGAAAAGGAGATCCGGGAGTTCATCGGAGACAACACCAAGATGCTCTTCATTGCCGCCGGTATGGGCAAAGGTACCGGCACAGGCGCTTCCCCCGTGGTGGCCAAGGTGGCCAAGGAGATGGGCATCCTCACCGTGGGCGTGGTCACCGAACCCTTCAAATTCGAGGGACAGAGAATCCGCAAAGCCGCCGAAGCCGGTATCGAAGAGATGAGCAAATATGTGGATTCCCTCATTATCGTCAACAACCAGAACCTGATGAAATACTACACCTCCATGGAGATCGACAACGCCTACTCACAGGTGGACGATGTCCTTAAAAACGCCGTGAAGTGTGTGGCTGAAATCATTACTGTTACCTATGGCCAGAACGTGGACTTCAACGACGTGAAGTCCATTATGGAAAATAGCGGCAAAGCTCTTCTCGGCATCGCCACCGCGGATGGCGACAACCGTGTGCAGAACGTGCTTGACGACGTGCTCAACTGCCCGCTGCTCGAAAATGCTGACATCAGCGACGCCAAGAACTTCCTCTTCTTTGTCACCTACGGTCCGAACAAGAAAATCACCATGGGCGAGTTGGAAGTCCTTTCCGATCGTTTCGAGGAGATGCAGTCCGAAAGCGTGCATGTCATCTGGGGTCACGGTCTCGACGAATCCCTGGGCGACAGCATCAAGCTCTCCCTCGTGGTCACCAATTTCGATTCCACCCATCGCGAAGACGAGCAGAGCGTGGTCATCAACACCACCGAGGAGACTATTGTGAACACCATAGAGGACACCCCGGAGACTTCCGTCATCGACTCAGCCATTGAGGAGCATCTTCAGGAGCAGAAGGTCGCGCAAGAGCAGGTCGTTCTGGAGCCCGAGACTCCTTCCGCTCCGGTTTTCGACACGGTGGAGCGTTCCAGCGAGTCGTCTAATCTCTTCAACTTCACCAGTCACAACGAACCTTTCGCCAATTTCAACTACGATGATGACGAGACGTTCAACCGAATGGTCAACGAGCCGACCATCACCCGCGACGAAACGGTTTTTGCGACTCAGAATAAGACGCAAGTGGCTGTGGAAGAACCGAACAATGCCTACTACGAGTTGAAAGACGACGTTTTCGATGTCTTTCACGGTTTTGCCGACTAAGCGTGCAACTCCCGCTGTAACACATTGAGCCAGCGGGCATAAGCATCAAGATATTGATTGTGGTGGTTCCGATCCGGTTCCACCACATTTCTTTTATGCAGGTTCCGGAAAGCCTCCTCTACGGAAGCGTAGTAGCCGCTGCCCATGGCGGCGCCCGTGGCGGCGCCCACCGATCCGTCAGTGTCATACAACTCGATCACCGCGTCTGCAACCGTGGCCAGGGTGGTGCGGAAAATGGGACTGAGGAACATGTTGGCGTGTCCGGCGCGAATCACCTTCGTGCTCATTCCGGTGGACTGCATGATGTCTATCCCGTATTTGAAAGAGAAGGCGACACCTTCTTGTGCGGCGCGTGCCAAAGTGTTGGCATTGTGGTTGTTGAAGTTGATGCCGTGAATGGAAGAGTGCAGTTGTCGGTTCTCCAGGATGCGTTCCGCACCGTTGCCGAAGGGCAAGACCGAGACGCCGTCGGAGCCAATGGGGGCTTGGCCGGCGCATTCGTTGAATTGTTCGTAGGAGATTTCCGGTGCCACCAGACGTTTCATCCAGGCGTTGAGGATGCCGACGCCGTTGGTGCAGTGCATCACGCCCAAACGGGTCTGCGCGGGGGTGTGGTTCACGTGGGCGAAGATATTGATGCGGGATTTCGGGTCGGTGCGCACCTGATCGCTGATGCCATAGACCACCCCGGAAGTCCCTGCTGTGGCCGCCACCTCTCCGGGATTCAACACGTTGAGGGAGAAGGCGTTGTTGGGCTGGTCGCCGGCCCGGTAACAGATGGGGACACCGGCAGGGAGCCCTAATTCTTCCGCCGCTGCGGCCGTCAGTCGGCCCTGCTCGCCGAAAGTGGGAACAAGGTCTGCCACCACATCGTTCGGAATGCCGAAGAAACCCAACAGCTTGTCGGATACGGAGTTGTCTGCAAAATCCCAGTTCATTCCTTCCGAAAGGCCGGGCAGGGTGGTGCGCACCTCGCCGGTCATGCGCATGGCGAGGTAGTCGCCGGGCAACATATACTTGTGTACACGGTCGAAAATGTCAGGCTCGTGCTCTTTCACCCATGCCAGCTTGGCCACGGTGAAGTTGCCGGGCGAATTGAGCAGGTGCCGGAGGCAGTAGTCGTGGCCCAATGTCTCGAAGGCCTTCCCTCCGTATGGAACCGCGCGGCTGTCGCACCAGATAATGGAGGGGCGAAGTACCTGTAAGTCTTTGTCCACCAACACTAAACCGTGCATCTGGTAGGTGATGCCGATGGCTTGGATATCGTTGGCTGAGATCTTTGGGGAGCTTAATGCCGATTGCAGCGCCTCTTTCAGATACGACCACCAGTCGTCGGGGTTTTGCTCGGCCCAGCCGTTGCGCACGGCGATGATGGGCGCTTCGCTCTGCGGGGCGAAACTCTTCGCGAGCACTGCGCCGCTTTCGCCGTCCACCAAAGATACTTTTACGGACGAACTTCCTAAATCAATTCCTAAAAAACACATATTCAATTCACTTTTCACAAATAACAGGTCATACCATACAACACGCTTCCAATATTCGCTGCAAAAGTACGATTTTTAGGAATGCGAAAAAATTGTATCTTTGCCGCTCATTTTGAAAAAGTCATTACGATGAGCGTTGAATTATCAGAACAGGAAATCATCCGCAGAAAGAAATTGCAAGATTTGCTCGATTTGGGCATCGACCCTTATCCCGCCGCCACCTACGAGGTGAACGCCACCACCGCTGAAATCCTTGAGAAATTCCCGAAGGATAACAGCCTTTTCCAAGAGGTGAGCATCGCCGGACGTATTATGAGCCAGCGCATTATGGGCGCCGTCTCCTTCTACGTGCTGCAAGATGCCGTCGGTAAAATCCAAGTCTATGCCAAACGTGACGAGATTTGTCCGGGCGAAGATAAAACGATGTATAACAGCGTGTTCAAGAAATTGGACATCGGCGACATCATCGGCGTGAAAGGTTTCGTGTTCACCACGCAGACCGGCGAAATCAGCATCCACGTGAAGGAGTTCACCATCCTGTGCAAGTCGGTTTGCCCGCTGCCCATCGTCAAAGAGAAAGACGGTGTGGTCTATGACGCTTTCCAGAATCCCGAGCAGCGTTACCGTCAGCGTTACATCGACCTCATCGTGAACCCGCATATCAAAGACACGTTCATCAAGCGCACTTTGCTGGTGAACACTATGCGTAACTATCTGAACGAGAAGGGTTACCTTGAAGTGGAGACCCCGATTCTGCAACCGTTGTACGGCGGTGCGGCGGCACGTCCCTTCAAGACCCACCACAACACCCTCGACATGACGCTCTACCTGCGTATCGCTGACGAGCTCTATCTCAAGAAGCTGATTGTCGGCGGTTTCAACGGCGTGTATGAGTTCTCCAAGGACTTCCGCAACGAGGGCATGGACCGTTTCCACAACCCCGAGTTCACCCAGATGGAGCTCTATGTGCCTTACAAAGACTACAACTGGATGATGGACACCGTGGAGGAGATGGTGGAGCGCATCGCTCTCGCTCTTCATGGCACCACCAAAGTGCAAGTCGGCGACAACGTCATCGACTTCAAGCGCCCGTGGAAACGCTACACCATGTTCGAGGCCATCGAGCACTTCACCGGCACCGACATTTCCG
>JAEEIG010000008.1 GCA_016281255.1 Bacteroidales bacterium | reverse complement strand
GACGAGATTTTCGGCGAGGCTTGCGAGTCGAAGCTCATCCAGCCGACGTTTATCTACGACTATCCCATCGAGATGTCGCCGCTCACCAAGAAGCACCGCAGCAAACCCGGTCTCACCGAGCGTTTCGAGGCGATGTGCAACGGCAAGGAGATCTGCAACGCCTATTCCGAGCTCAACGACCCGCTCGACCAGCGCAAGCGTTTCGAGGACCAGCTGGAACTCGGCAAACGTGGCGACACCGAATCGATGGTGTTGGACGAGGATTTCCTCCGTTCCCTGGAAATCGGTATGCCGCCCACAGCCGGTTTAGGCATCGGCATCGACCGTTTGGCGATGATCATGACCAATTCACCCTCCATCCAGGATGTGCTTTTCTTCCCGCAGATGCGTCCCGAGAAGAAGCAAGAGGTCAGCAAAGACGAGGAATTCACCGCGTTGGGCATCGATGCCGCATGGATTCCCGCACTCCGGAAGCTCAACATCCAAACCTTGGAGCATCTGAAACAGGCCAACCCCAACAAGCTGCTGAACGATCTCGGCGGCTTGCGAAAGAAGCTGAAACTGGAGGTTCCGGCCGCCAAACTGGAGGACATCAAGGGATGGATGGAGAAGCTGGCATAGTCCGAGCCCCACACTGCGGTTTTAGAGAAAAACCACACTGCGGTTTTAGAGTTAACCCCACACTGCGCTTTGCTTGTGTGGGGTTATTTGCGCTTCGCGCGTTTTGCCTCTTCGAGGCTGTTTAAGGAATTTTTTTTGGAGAATAATTTTTGGCGGAGATATTAAAAAAAATTGTATTTTTGCCGCCGATTTGAGCCGAAGTGGCGGAATAGGTAGACGCGTTGGTCTCAAAAACCAATGAGGTAACACTCGTGCCGGTTCGATCCCGGCCTTCGGTACGAAAGAGGAAGCGAAAGTTTCCTCTTTTTTTGTTGGGAAAAAGTGTACTTTTGCCAACTAAAAACATCAAGTATATGACATCCCATCCTATTCCTGCCGTTCATGCGCCGGCCGGCACTTTCAAAGGGTTCATGGCCGATGGTTGCGCGCAGTTTCCCGGCATACGTTACGCCACTTCCGAGCGTTACTGCGCCCCCGTGCCCTTTTCCTACGGCAGCGCGGAACACGAATGCACCACGCCCGCGCCGTATCCTGTGCAGCTTTGTTCCACAATCGAGCTGAATCTCACGGGAATACATTACGAGAACCTGCCGCAGGAGGAGAGCTGCCAGTATCTTTCCATCACTGTTCCAGAGGGTGCGACACCCGAGAGTCGGCTGCCCGTAATGGTCTGGTATTACGGGGGTTCGTACCGGAATGGCGGCTGCGACAACCCCTTCTACGACCGTTCCACGCTTGCCAAAGAGAACGGGGTCATTGTGGTGGGGATCAATTACCGTCTCTCGCTTTTGGGCTTCGTCAAGAATCGTGAAGGCGGCTTCGCCAACAACGGGCTGTTGGACGCTATTGAGGGTCTGCGGTGGGTGAACGCCAACATCGCGGCTTTCGGGGGCGACCCTACCCATGTCACGATCTTCGGGGAATCGGCCGGGGGCGACCTTGTGCGTTGCATCATGCTTTCAGAGGGCACCGACGGCCTCTATCGCAGGGCCATCATCCAGAGTGACCCGATTGGGACTTGGGAGAACCGGGGGGAGATGGAACGCAAGATCCTGGACGAATTGAACGAGCTGCCGGTGGATGCGCCGGTGGAGCGGATTTTGGAGGCGCAACACGCAATCACGGACCATGTTACCGAGAAAGGACTGGCCAGACACATGATTTTTGCGCCCCATGCGGGTGTCTGTCCGTTGCCGGCCAAAGGGGAAGAGGGGAGGCGTTTGCGCGAGGTTGCTCCGCGGCACGACCTCCTCATCGGGACCAACGCTCGCGAGACGGCCTCCTACCTCGGTGGCAAAAAGATAGCGAGCGCACTGGACAGTAATGTGCTGACACGTTGGATAATAGAGCTTTATCTGCACAAAATGTCAGAAGCCATCTTCATCGAGCCGACCCGGAAATTCGCGCGTTGTTATGCCGGCCATGGCGGGAAGGTGCATCTCTATTCCTATTTCTGGCGCAAGGACCGGCATCTGATCGGCGCCGGCCACATCACCGAGCTGGCGTTGTTGTTCGGCGGAAAGGGCATAGAAGGCACCCTGATGGCGCAGGGTCTTCCCGAAAGCGCCTTCCTCGAACAGGGCAAACCGCTGCGCCGCGTCTGGGCGGAGTTCGCCAGGACAGGGGAAATCTGCACGAAGCGGATTGAGGGGATGATGGAGGTAGAGACTTTTTGAATTTTCCGCATTCCAGTATATAGAAAAAAGCATTATTTTTGCCGTACATTTTGCAACGCATGACAACTATGGGTATAATAAACGCTGTTTTCAAACAAAAGTTAACATGGATGAAATATTTCATGTTTCTGATGGTGTTTATAGCTGTTTCTGAGATAGCATCCGCTCAAAACAATTATCCTGATAATATGGTGGAGGCGGATTGCACCACGGATGCGGAATCCATGACTTGGGGCGTGGTGAATGCTTGGTCATCGTCAACCATCGTGTCCAACTTGAACACTCCGCTGGTGGGTGACCTTGACGGCGACGGTCATCCGGACATCCTCTGCTTCTCGCTCGCAGGGCAATCGCACTACGCATACGACGGGTATATCGGGAATGTGGGCTCTGAACTGTTGGTGTACGACGGGGTAACCCAGCAGCTGAAAACGACGTTGACATTGGAATCGCCGGTGTCGGAGTATGATGCGGCCGCTTACGGGCTGGTGCGTACCTCCGACAGCATAGGGCTGATTGTGGTGGCGTGTTATGACAACCGGCTGCGGGCTTACGACATCACGTCGGCGACACCCAACACGCCCTTTTGGGTTTCGGACGAGACCTATGCTACGGGTACGGACAAATATGCCGTGAATGTGAGCTTTGCAGACTTCAACGGCGATGGTCACCCCGAGGTATATGTGCGCAACAAGGTGTTCAACGCGGAAACCGGCAAGCTGCTGGCGACAGCGAACACCACAAACGCGGGATCGACGTATGCGCATTACACGCAGTACACACATAGGAAGCTATCGTCCCCGTTTGCCGCCGATTTGACGGGCGACGGGCACCCGGAACT
>JAEEIG010000088.1 GCA_016281255.1 Bacteroidales bacterium | reverse complement strand
TAATGAAGATTTACTGCGCTTTGCCGTCGGTTTGAATGCGGCCACCACTGATTTTATGCAAGGATCGGTAACATCGACACCTCCGCATTATGGTGTACTGGTTATTCTCCCCTCTGGAGAATATGTCGAATCCTCCCACCGCAACAACCATCTCTATTTCCAGATCGCGTATATCCAATGTTTCAACAAGCAACGCAAAATGATGCAGGCGCAGCCACATTGGAGCACGGAAGCCGGGATGCACCTCCGACATGAGATTCGTTTTGAAATTGGTGACCCGTTAGGAATAATGATACTTCAAAATAAGAAAAATCATTTGCCGAATATAAGCGGAGCCAACCTTACAGCTGTAGGACATGCTTGGAGAGCCACACCAGTCTTCTCATTCAACTATCACTACCGAATCACGAAATGGCTTTGGGCAGGCGCGATGGTGAACTACGCCTATTATAAAGACCATACCGATTACACCTACCAAATTTTTAATACGCGGTGGATGCATTGCATAACGTTAATGCCAGAGTTGCGCTTCTCCTACCTCAACCGTCCGCACGTGACACTCTACTCCGCTGTGGCCGCAGGTGCCACATTGTTTGTAGGTCATGAGAACCCCACATGGGAAATATATGACGGTCAATGGTGGAAACACTCTACTTTCCCCTCTTTCCAACTCACGGCTTTTGGAGTTCGGGCCGGGGGTGAACACCTCTTCGGTTCCTTTGAGCTTGGCGTCGGCATCAAGGGGTTTGCTTCGGCGGGCATCGGATACGCGTTTTAAATTATGAATGATAAATTAAGAATTAAGAATGATGAAGAATGTAACATTTTGCATATTATTGGTCATTACAGCGCTGATGGCGGCGGGGTGCGGAAAATTTCACTCGTGTGAGTGTGCTTATTATACGCCGTTTGACATCGTTGATACCGCATTAGCAGACAGTGTTCATGGTTATCCTGTGAATATAAATGTTTCCCATCGCGAATCCGCCATGGAATGTTCCTATTGGAGGTCACGAGATACCGTTGGGCAATATTTACCAGAATATGGCATTCAGATGTATTATGTCATTGATTGTTACGAGGAAGGAGAAGTACCACGGATGGAATTTTCGGAAAACGGTGAATGACAGCAAAGGGTGAAAAAACTCTTGCAGTAGAGACGCGCCATGGCACGTCTCTACAGACGAAATATCATTCGTTTTTTTCGACATACCCAAAAGTCTTACGTCTTACGTCTCACGTCTTTAAACTTGGCCCTATTGCCTTTTGCCTTTTGCCTATTCCCTAAAAATCGTATCTTTGCCTTTCTAAAAAAACCCCAAAGGCAATGACGAAAAAAATCCTCCTGATAGATGCTATGGGCTTGATATTCAGAGCGTACTACGCGATGATCAAGAGTCCGCGATTCACCACCAAAGGGCTGAACACCTCCGCGATGCTCGGCTTCACTAACTCGCTGTACGAGGTGCTCAAGAACGAGAAACCGACCCATGTGGCGGTGGCCTTCGACACGGGCGCACCCACCTTCCGACATGTGGAGTACGAACACTATAAGGAGAACCGCGAGGCCACTCCCGATGACATCGTGCAGTCCATCCCCTACATCAAGAAAATCCTAAGTGCCTTCCAGATCAACATGGTCGGCATCGACGGCTACGAAGCGGATGACCTAGTCGGTTCGTTGGCAAAACACGCTGAAATCGAAGGATTTGAGGTGCTGATGCTCACCTCCGACAAGGACTACGGTCAGCTCGTCTCCGAGCACATCAAGATGTATAAACCCGGCAAGTTCGGGCAGCCGGCGGAAATCCTCGGCGTAGCGGAGATTTGCGAGAAGTACAAGATCGAACGGCCGGAGCAGCTGATCGATATGCTCGGTCTCTGGGGCGATACCTCCGACAACATCCCCGGTGTGCCTGGCATCGGACAGGTGCGCGCCCAGAAACTGCTCGCCAACTACGGCAGCATAGAGGAGATGTATGCGCGCAACTTCGATAAGGATAACGACAAAACCCGCGCCCTCATGAACCAGTACAAGGAGCAGGCATTCCTCTCCAAAGAGCTGGCTACCATCATGATAGACATCCCGATGGAGTACGACTTCGACCAGATGGCCTACAACGGTCCCGACCCGCAAAAGCTCAAAGCCATCTTCGATGAACTGGAGTTCAAGGCCCTCACCAAACGCATTTTCACGGATTTGTCGTTGCAGGTACCGCAACCCCAAGCCGCCCCCGACCTCTTTTCCCCTATCGAAGAGACGGAATCACAGGCACCGATGGAAGTCGAAGCACCAAAAACCGTCTTTGAGCTTCCGCAAATTGTTGAGGTACAATCCATAAAAGACCTAACTGTAAAAAAGAATGACGCTATCTTCTTTACATGGATTTTCCAGCAGGAACGCATTGCCGGATTCGCTTTTGCCACAGACGAGACGAAAACTTACTATCACTGGGTGGAGAGTGAACATCGTCACTATCAGGAGTTTATAAAGCTGATTTTCGGGGAGCCGCGCACTGTGGTGATGCACGACTGCAAAAATACGTACAAGTACCTGAAGTCGTTCCGGGTGGAGCCGGAATGCACCTTCTGGGACGTGCAAATCGCCCATTACCTGCTGCAACCCGAGCGCAAGCACCAGCTCAGCGACCTCTGTCTAAGTTATTTCGATAGCGAGCTAACCGAAGCGAACAAACCGTCGCCCGCGCCCGAGAACGAACAGATTCTGTTACTGCAAAAGCTCTATCCGATATTGGATAAAGAACTGAAAGAGAATAAATTGTCGGATTTGTTCACGCAGATGGAGATGCCTTTGGTGCCGGTGCTTGCCGACATGGAATACACGGGCGTGAAGGTCGATGTGGCCACATTGCAGCAGAATTCCGACACCATGAACGCGGAAATCGCCGCTATCGAACAACAAATCTACGAATATGCGGGTGAAACGTTCAATATCGGTTCGCCGAAGCAGTTAGGGGAGATCCTTTTCGAGAAGATGGCGTTGGTCAAGAACGCCCGTCTGACCAAGAGCAAGCAGTATCAAACGGGCGAGGAGGTGCTCAAGAAGATGGCCTACAAGCATCCTATCGTGTCGCTGATTTTAGAGTGGCGCAAGCTCTCGAAGCTGAAATCCACCTACATTGACGCGTTGCCACAGTTAATCAACCCGAAGACGGGTCGCATCCATTCCACTTTCACTCAGACGATTACGGCCACGGGTCGTCTCAGTTCCCTGAATCCGAATCTGCAGAATATCCCTGTGCGTACCGAACGCGGGCGCGACATCCGCAAGGCGTTCGTGCCTTCTGAAGGCAATGTGTTGATGGCCGCCGACTACTCCCAGATCGAGTTGCGCATCGTGGCACATGTCTGTCAGGATGAGCGCATGATTGAAACGTTCCGGCAAAACGAAGACATCCACGCGACGATGGCCGCGCACATCTACGGTGTTGAAAAAGAGGAAGTTACTGCAGATATGCGCCGTGCTGCCAAAACCGTCAACTTCGGCATTTTGTACGGCATTTCCGCTTTCGGACTCGCCGATAGGCTGCAGATTCCGCAATCGGAGGCCAAACAGCTCATCACGGACTACTTCAAAAGTTTCCCGAAAATATCCGATTATCTGAACGACACGTTGGAATTCGCCCGCGAGCACGGATATGTGGAGACGCTGATGGGCCGCCGCCGCAACATCCGCGACATCAACGCCAAGAACGGCATTCTCCGCGCCGCTGCCGAACGCAACGCCATCAACGCACCCATTCAGGGCACTGCTGCCGATCTCATCAAAATCGCCATGATTCGCATCCATGAGGAGATGACGAAACGGAATATGCGCAGCAAAATGATTCTGCAAGTACACGATGAATTGGTGTTCGACACTTGTCCCGACGAGTTGGAAGTGCTGACGGAGCTCGTGCGCGAGCGCATGTCGGGTGCTATGCAACTCTCTGTGCCTTTGGATGTTAACATCAACAGTGGCCAAAACTGGTTCGAGGCGCACTAACCCTTTTTGACTTTCAGTTGCTCCGCCAAAGAGTTACGTTCCCAAAACACGCCGTCCGAGTAGCCTTGGATGGCGGTGTCGTGTTCGGCCAGCCGGAGCCGTTTTTCCGCCCACAGACAGTATTGTTCGTTGATTTCTATACCGCAGTAGTGGCGGCCTAACTTTTTGGCTGTCACGCTGGTAGTGCCGCTACCGAGGAAGGGGTCGAAGACGATTTGCCCGGGTTGCGACGAGGCGAGAATCAGCTTTGCGATGAGCTTTTCGGGCTTCTGCGTGGGATGGTCGGTGTTTTCGGGCATCGACCAGAAAGGCACGCTGATGTCGTCCCAGAAGTTGGAAGGGTGGGTGAGACGGTAGTTGCCGTCAGATTCCGAAGTCCAGTCCTTGGGCTTCCCTTTCTCTTTGTAGGGAGCCAGCACGCGGCGTTTCATCATCACCGCATCCACGTTAAAGCAGTAGTTGTCAGGATTTTTCACCGCAAACCAGATGTCCTCCATGCTGTTCTTCCAGTTGGCTTTCGCACCACGCCCCTTTTCGCGCTGCCAGGTGATGCGGTTGAGGATGGTTAGCTCTTTTCCCACTGCCCGTTGCAGCGCCGCCGTGCATTTCCAGTCGCCGCAAATGTAGAGGGAACCGTTCTCTTTCAGCTTTTTACAGACTTCTGGAAACCAGGAAGCCAAGAAGGTGTCGTAATCGCTTTCCGACCTCGCGCTGAATTTCGTGCCGTGGAAATCCTTGGTGAGATTGTAGGG
>JAEEIG010000087.1 GCA_016281255.1 Bacteroidales bacterium | reverse complement strand
GTGCGTGCGGCAATGCAAAGCATCCGTGCTGAGCCATGGTGTATATTCTGATTGCATAATGGGCACGATAGTGTAGCCCGGCATCGCCTGCTGATATACGGCAATCGCCTCGTTATCATGGGGATTGCCCGTGACCGGCACAAAAACATGGTCGTTCAAAATCAGTGAGTTCGTATAGGGTGTGGCTTTGTCGGCGTTGGGGTTGGCATAGACCCGATAGACCTGATAGTGGTTGCCCCAGGGCGTAGTGGTTTGCGCAAAGAACTGTGCCATAGCTTCATAGCTGGCATAACGCGGGTCACTTTGAGGCACCTGGCCAATCAACACCTTGTCCACATCCAGATATTTCCCCCAACAGTCGATATGGGCGATATACTCTCCCAATGGATCAGCGAGATACATATAGTTGTCAACGCCCAGATAGTCCATCGCCATGGCCGACAGGGAAGCTTCGGTTTCGGATGGATTCTCCTGAAGCACCAACATGGTGGATGCCGCAGTACCGTAACCATCCACCATATAGTTGCCACCGGTATGCACCATCGGCATTTCGTAGCGGTTAACACCCAAATAATCAACAACATACTCCATAGCGGCATCGTCATTAGGACGTTGCGGACGGTTATACACGAAATCTATCACATTCACAGAATCGTGTCCATCGATGACAAACCATGGGCCGTAATCACGGGTCCAATAGGAATCGTGGTTAATCATCCAGAACTCCACATTGCCCATGGTCACATTGTTGTTGGTGAAGTATTGGGCGGCATCGGCACTGTCGCTGGCATCATTCACCAGCACTTTCACCTGCGTGATATGGGACAGTTCGCTCACGAGCGCCACGGGGATGCCAAGCGGATAAGCGATCATCACGCCGCCCATAGGCTGGAATTCCGACACGGCGGTAACCGGCGCGGCGGGCGGGTTGGAGTTGCGCAGATGGGCCTGTTGGGAGAGGAAAGGGATCATCATCTTCTCCTGGGCGGTGGCATGATGCGGGAATTTCGGGTGCGTGTCATAGTGGATGGACTCGTTTTGGGCGAAAAGTGTCGCAAAACAGATCATCAATAGGAAAATCAGATTGTATTTTTTCATTGTTCAGATTTGATAATATTCAATATAAAGACAGACATACAATAAAAAAACGCTTATTTTTTCAAACAAATAAGCGTTTTTTCTTGGTGACCCCTGCAGGATTCAAACCTGCAACCTTTTGATCCGTAGTCAAATGCTCTATTCAGTTGAGCTAAGGGGCCGTTCTCAAAAGAGCGTGCAAAAATACACTTTTTTTAATATCACAACATCCTAAAAAAAATTTTTTTTATTTTGATGTGTTGTATTGGAAAAAAATGTATTTTTGCCGCCGAATTGATGATATGCAATGAGCTATGGTGTAATGGTAGCACTACAGATTTTGGTTCTGCCTGTGTAGGTTCGAGTCCTGCTAGCTCAACTGGAAAAACTCTCACCGATTTGGTGGGAGTTTTTTTTACGAAATTCGATAGAGTAAATAATACAGTATATATAACTAATGTTTCAAAAAATGGAAGAACAAATCAATCTTATCAGCACTTTTGCGGATTTCAAAGAATCGAAAAGTATTGACCGCGAAACGCTCATGCACATTCTGGAAGACGTTTTTGTGAGTGCGTTAAGTAAGAAATATGGAGCAGGCGCCGAATTCAACGTGATTGTCAACGTGGACCGCGGCGACCTTGAAATCCAACACTCTCTGAAAGTAGTTGAAGACGACCAGGTTACGGACCCACAGAACCAAATTTCCCTGTCTGACGCCATCAAGATTGAACCTGACTTTGAAGTGGGTGAAGAGGTGATCGAACAAATCCAACTCTCTGACTTCCAACGTCGTGAGATTTTGGCACTGCGTCAAAACCTCAGCAATAAAATCCTCGAATACGAAAAAGAGGTCATTTTCCGCAAATACGAGCCTCGCAAGGGTGAACTGATTACCGGTGAGGTGAGCCAGGTGTGGAAAAAGGAGATCTTGGTGATCGACGACGACCGTGTTGAAATGGTGCTCCCGAAAACCGAGCAAATTCCTTCCGACTATTACAAGAAAGGCGACAGCATCATGGCCGTCATCACCTCCGTGGATGTGGTCAACGGCTCCCCGCGCATCCTCCTGTCCCGCACCTCCCCGAAATTCCTGGAGTGCCTGATGGAACGAGCCATCCCTGAAATCGAAGAAGGCGTCATCATCATCAAAGACATTGTGCGCGTGCCCGGCGAAAGAGCCAAAGTGCTGGTGGAAACCTACGACGACCGCATCGACCCCGTGGGCGCCTGCGTCGGCGTGAAAGGCAGCCGTATTCACGACACTGTGCGTGAACTGCGCAACGAGAATATCGACATCATCAACTATACCAATAAAAAAGATTTGTTGATCGCCCGCGCACTCAACCCCGCCAAAATCTCCTCCATCGAACTCGACGAGGAAAACAAGACCGCCAATGTCTATATGAAGTCCGACCAAGTCTCCCTCGCCATCGGTAAAGGCGGTTATAACATCAAGCTGGCCAGTAAGTTGTCGGGCTACGAAATCGATGTCTTCAGAGATGACATCAAGGAAGAGTACGTCATTCCGTTGTCTGAATTCAACGACGTGTTCGACCAATGGGTTATCGACACCTTCATCAGCATTGGTTGCGACACCGCAGAAAGCATTCTGCAATTGAGCCGCGAAGAACTTATCCGCCGCACCGACCTCGAAGAGGAGACTGTGGACGCGATGATTGCCGCTGTCAAAGAAGAATTGGAGAAATAATATTATTGTTAACGAGTTTATTTTTCAGATAATTAACAACAAACTTTTTCAATATGCCGGAAGAAAAAATAAAAAAGCCGCGATTGGGACAGGCGGCAACAGAATTTAACGTGTCAATGGATCGAATTGTCGATGTCCTGAAAAAAAACGGACTTGAGATCAGTTCCCCGACCCTGAATTCGAAATTATCGGAGGAGATGTACATTTGCCTGCAAAAAGAGCTGGCAAAGGACAAAATGGTGAAGGAGAAATCCGACCAAATTCTTCCTTCCAAAAACAAGAAGGAGGACGCCAAATCCACCGCGACAACCAAAAACCACGAGGAAGATACTGACAATCACGTCATTATCCATTCCACCAATATCCCCACCATCGAAACCCCGACGACTGTTCTCCCGGGTGTGAAAGTGTTGGACAAAATCGACCTGGACGCCCTCAAACCTTCCAAGTCGAAATCTTCGAAAAAAGAGGTTGAACCGACTTCTGAACCCAAACCTGAGGAAGAGGCCTCCCAGATATCTCCGGCAAATCTCCAGGAGACCTCCGCTGCGGAAACGACGGAAACGACGGAACAGCCACAAGAAACCAGTGAGGAAACTGAAAAACCCGAACATATTGAAACGGTTACCCATATTACAGGACCCGAAATCATCGGCAAGATGGATCTTGAGGCCCTGAAACCCAAGAAAAAGACAACAGCCAAGGAGAAAAAAACGCAGAAAAAGGAAAAACAACCGGCTAAACCCGCTAAACCCGCTTCTGAAACTCCAAAACAGGAAGAACCCAAACAAGAGGCAACTCCTGTCCCCCAACCTCAACAACAGCCTGAACCTGAACATATCAAAACTGTTGTCAACCAAATCAAGGGACCGACCATCCTCGGCAGCATCGATCTCTCCCTGATTCAAAACAACAAAACCGGCGCCAAAAAAGACGACCATCGTAACGGCGATAATCAGGACAAGAAGAAAAAGAAGAGAAAACGCGTGGCGAAACCGGTTAAAACTTCCGCCAACCCTAACGTCAAAGAGGAGAAAAAGCAGAAACAAGAGCCTGAAAAGGTTGAGATTTCCGCTGAAGATATCCATCGCCGTATCAAAGAGACCAAAATGCGTCTCGAAAACAATACAAAGAAGACCTCTACCGCAGCAAAACGCAGAAAGGAGAAACGTCAACTCATCCACGAACGCATTGAGGAACAAGAACTTCAGGCTATTGAAGATCAGAAGACGCTGCGCGTGACCGAATTCATCACTGCCAACGAGCTGGCCACGTTGATGAATGTCGATGTCACGAAAATCATCTCCACCTGCATGAGCATCGGCCTTTTCGTCTCCATCAACCAACGTTTGGATGCAGAAAACATCGCCATGCTGGCCGAAGAGTTCGGCTTCAAGGTGGAATTCATCGATGCGGAAGAGGAAGATAATATGCATAATACGGAAGATACTGACAATGAGGAAGATCTGCAACCGCGTCACCCGATTATCACGGTGATGGGCCACGTTGACCATGGTAAAACTTCCCTGTTGGACTACATCCGCAAGACCAACGTCATTGCCGGTGAAGCCGGCGGTATCACCCAGCATATCGGTGCATACGAGGTGAGCCTGCCCGACGGACGTAAGATCACCTTCCTCGATACCCCTGGTCACGAAGCGTTCACCGCTATGCGTGCCCGCGGTGCCAAAATCACCGACTTGTGTATCATCGTGGTCGCCGCCGACGACGCCGTGATGCCGCAAACGGTCGAGGCTATCAACCACGCCCAGGCCGCCGGTGTCCCGATGGTGTTCGCCATCACGAAAATCGACAAACCCAACGCCAATCCCGACAAAATCCGCGAGGAATTAGCCAATATGAACATCCTCGTGGAGGAATGGGGCGGCAAGTACCAATGCCAGGAAATCGATGCCAAACACGGTGTCAATGTCAACGAATTGCTGGAGAAAGTGCTGTTAGAGGCTGAATTGCTGGATTTGAAGGCCAACCCGAACCGCCCCGGCGTCGGTGCAGTCATCGAATCCGCCTTGGACAAAGGACGTGGTTATGTGGCCAAAGTGCTCGTGCAGAACGGCACACTTGCTGTAGGTGACCCGATACTGGCCGGCAGCTGCTTCGGAAAGGTCAAGGCCATGTTCAACGAACGTAACCAGCCGGTGAAATCCGCTGGCCCGGCACAACCTGTGCTGCTGTTGGGTCTGAACGGCGCTCCGCAAGCCGGTGACACCTTCAAGGTTTGCGAATCCGAACAGGAAGCCCGCGGCATTGCCACCAAACGCGCCCGACTTGCCCGTGAGATGGGTCTGCGCACACAAAAACACGTCACCCTCGAAGAAATCGGCCGCCGTATCGCGATCGGAGACTTCAAAGAGCTCAACATCATCGTCAAGGGCGATGTCGATGGCTCTGTGGAAGCCCTGGCCGGCGAGTTGCTGAAACTCAGCACCGAACAGGTGCAGGTCAACGTCATCCACAAGTCCGTGGGTCAGGTCACCGAAACCGACGTGATGCTGGCAACTGCCTCCAACGCCCTCATCGTGGCCTTCCAGGTGCGTCCTTCTGCCAATGCACGCAAAATGGCTGAGGCTGAACAAATTGACATCCGCACCTACTCCATCATCTACACCGCCATCAACGAGATCAAGGACGCTATCGCCGGTATGCACTCACCCGAAATCCGCGAAAAAGTGGTCTGCAACATCGAAATCCGCGAGGTGTTCCACATCTCCAAGGTCGGCAACGTGGCCGGCTGTATGGTGCTCGACGGCAAACTGCAACGCAATACGAAAATCCGCCTCATCCGCGACGGTATCGTCATCTATACCGGCAAACTCGGCTCCCTGCGCCGCTTCAAGGACGATGTCAAAGAGGTGGTCGCCGGTCAGGACTGCGGTCTGAACATCGACGGCTGCAACGACATCAAGGTCGGTGACATCATCGAAGGCTACGAGGAATTCGAGGTGGCTTACGGAAAATAAACAGACGATGTTATAACAAAAAGGTCCTGGTGCTCTACCCAACACCAGGACCTTTTTTTATTCAGAATAAAATACAAAAATGAATGGGTGCGGCCGCTTGGCTGTGACCGTTTCCGGCGGTGGTCACTTCAACCCGCCATAACTCTTGGCGGCCGTCTGTAGTGCCTCCTCCGTGGTGTATTGCTCATAAACCTTGCAACGGGTGACGATGCCCTGCGACGAACAGTTCTTTCCCTGCAGGCGCACCAAGGCCCAGCCCTTCGCCTCGTTGGCAAAGTCGCTGTCCACCAAAGCCAGGCATCCGTCCACGAAGGTAAACTCGTCCGGTTGCACCGCACGCACCTTAAACTTCACCTCGGGGCAGTCATCGCGACCGGTGCCTTGCTCGGCGGTATAGAGCAGGAAAGCGCTGTATGTCAGACTGTTGCTGGCTTCCTCGTCGGTAATGAGCGCCGGAGTGCCATCCACCTCGCCCAACGTTTGCTGCATGGTTCGCAAGGTACCGCCGCTCACGGGAATGCCGGGCATCAGCAGAGAACCTTCGACATCATACTTGATTTTAGGCATGTAAACCACGGGCAACTTGTTGGCCAACGAAAGGAAACCAAGATAATGGGTCTTCCCTTCGGTGAACATGGGGCTGCAAGGAGAGAGTCTCTTCCACAAGGCGATACCGTGGCGCATACGCTGCCGCTGTTCGAACTGCTTGAGGCTGTTGCTGCGTCCGCTGTTGGAAGTGGACACGCGCGTGACGACCGAACCCTTCCGGATGTACTTGGTCACCCCAAGCGAAGGTATCCGTCCGATGATCTCCACGCTCATTTTCGGTTGTTTGATTTTCATAATAGCTCCTTTCTTTTCTTATATTGATTGTTTGTTTCGTATCTGCACCGTATTTGCACCGTGGCAGAGCAGTGGCAGGCTTACTATTTCTTCGATAGTTTTCCGTTACTTCTTCGATAGTTCTTCGATGTTTTATCGGAGAACTATCGAAGAACTATCGAAGAACTATCGAACAAATGACGACTCAACTCGCTGGCAGAGGTATGCCAAATGTATGGCAAATACTTGCCAAGTGCTTGCTAACTGCTTGGTTGTTCTATAGTTGTCCCTTGCAACAAGTTGTCCAAATCTAAAGCAGGCATCCTATTTTGGATGCGGTCAATGCTTCGAGGATATGAATAAGTCGTTCTTTGTCTCTAACTTGCTCTCTCATAGATCAATATTTTGTCCTTGTCTGCTGTCTCTTTTACAAAAGGATACAATGTCCCTTCGGTAATCAAGTCAACTTTTTTGTTTATCAAATCTTCCAAACCAAGCGCTATGGAGATG
>JAEEIG010000086.1 GCA_016281255.1 Bacteroidales bacterium | reverse complement strand
GTATCTTTGCCGTCCGAACAGAACGTCCGGCATTTTAAGTCGTAATATTGTCGAAATGAAGATATTAGTGGTCCTTTCCCGCATCCCCTTCCCGTTGGAGAAGGGCGACAAGCTGAGAGCTTACTACCAGATCAAGGAGCTGTCGAAATGGCACGACCTCTATCTGGTGGCTCTTTACAGCCGTAGTGTGCCCGAAGAGGCGATGCGCGAACTGACCCCGTATTGTCGCGAGGGGCACTTCTTGAAGCAGCACCCTGTCCGCAGTGCCTTCAACATGGCCGGTGCCCTGTTGACTGGCTTGCCGGTGCAGTGCGGCTATTTCTACAGCCAACGCAACCACAAGCGGATCGACAAGATCATCCAGGAGGTGCAACCCGACCGGATCTACTGCCAACTCTTCCGTATGGCGGAGTACGTGCGTCACTGTAGAATCCCGAAAGTACTTGACTATCAAGATGCTTTCTCCAAAGGGATGGAGCGTCGGGCGCAGAAAGCCTTCCCTCTTTTCCGCCCCGTCATGCGCATGGAGGCACGCCGCATCGCCCGCTACGAAACCGACATCTTCGATGATTTCGAACACAAGACCATGATTACCGCTTTAGACCGCGACTATATACAACATCCTATGAATGAGGATATTGTGATTATTCCCAATGGGGTGGACTTCAACAAGTACAGTCATCCTGCCGTGCCGAAGACCCACGACCTCATTTTTTCGGGCAACATGAACTACCCGCCCAACGTGGATGCGGCCGTCTATTTGGCCAAGGAGATTTTCCCCGAATTAAAGAAAAAACATCCGGAAATCAAGTTGATGATTGCCGGGGCGGACCCTGCCAAAAAGGTACGCGCGCTGCAAAGCGACAGTGTCACCGTTACCGGATGGGTGCCCTCCATGACCAACTGTTATGCCCAATCACGTATCTTCATCGCTCCGATGCGGTTAGGGACCGGTCTGCAGAACAAGCTGTTGGAGGCAATGTCCATGCATCTGCCCTGTGTCACTTCCCCTTTGGCGTCCAAACCTTTGGACCCCGCTGCAAAAGAGGGTGCCGTTGCCGTATGCAACACCACCCTGCAGTATGTGGAGACTTTAGACCGCCTTCTCTCGGATCCCCATTATTATCAAGAGATTGCCGAAACAGGAAATCGTTTTGTACATGAACATTACGACTGGGAAAACGCCACCCGGAATTTAGAGGCACTGTTTCGGAAGTCGTAGAAACCAGATATTCAGCCTTTATTTTCTCTCGATCTTATAGCCAACTGTGGCGAAGAAGAAGATGTACGCGTAACTGACGAACAACAGGGCGTAGGCAGCGTGGCGGTTCACCGCGTCTGCGATATGGCCGTAAACCAGCGGCATAATGGCGCCGCCCACGATGGCCATCACCATCAGGGCAGAGGCGAACTCGGTGTGGTTACCCAAATCGCGGATGGCCAGCGGCCAAATGGCCGGCCACATGATGGCATGTGCAAAGCTCAGACAGATAATCGCGATGATGGAAACGATACCGGAGGTCATCAATGCCACCGTGACCAAAACGACAGAAAGCAGCAATTGTATGATCAGCGCGTGGCGTTGAGAAATCACTTTGGGGACAAACAGGATTCCGCATATATAGCCCACCAGCAGCGCAATGAGCGCGTAAACTCCGAAATAGTGGGAAACGGCTGTAGGGATGCCGTAATAATCGCCGTAAGGAATCAGCGTGTCGATGGCGATGACTTCCGCGCCGACGTAGAAGAAGATAGCCAGGACACCGAGCCACATATACGGATAATTGAAAATGCTGGTTTTATGTCCGTCAACGGTTTTCTCCTCTTCGATGATTTCGGGAAGATGCGCTGTCTTGATGAAGAGCACCAACGCGATCAGCACGGCGGTCATGATGAGATAAGGGACAATCACGCCGTTGGAAAGCTGTTGCAGCATAGCCTCTTTTTCAGGGCCGGCAGGCGCCATCTTGATATTCTCGATCAGCTGTTCTTTGCCGGCAAACAGGGCGTTGTAGAGAATCAGGATGCCGATCATTCCGGCCACTTTGTTGCAAATGCCCATGACACTCATACGTCTTGCCGCCGATTCAATCGGACCGATGACCGTGACGAACGGGTTGCTGGCGGTCTGCAACAGCGACAAACCGCTGCCCTGCAAGAAAAGACCGAGCAGAAACATCGGATAGCTGCGCATCTTCGCACCGGGAATGAACATCATGCAACCGATGGCCATGATGACCAGACCCAATGCCATTCCGTTGCCGTAGCCCGTCTTCTTCAACACGAAAGAGGAAGGAATCGACATCACAAAATAGGCGATGTAGAAGGCGAACGTGACAAAATAGCCCTGCACTTCTGTTGTCAGTTCGCAAGAAGTGCGCATGTAGGGAATCAAAATGTTATTCAACCATGTCACGAAACCGAACACGAAAAACAACGATCCGATGACGAACATGCTATAAGCCGTACTTTTCTTTTTATCTTCCATAATGACAGGTATTTACTTGATTAATTTCATCAGTTCCTCCTTTTTGGCGTCATATTCCTCTTGGGTGATGATCTGGAGGTCTAATTTCTCTTTCCACTTTTTCAACTCCTGCAAAGCGGCTTCGGAGGCCGCCTCTTCCTGACTGGCTTTGACGACAATCTCCTTTGTGGCGATGGCCTCCTCAAAATTGGTGCAAGCCAGACCGCCACGGTTCAGCACGAGATAGATTTTGCAACCGGATGTCATTTTGTTGAAACCGTCAACGGGCAAACATTGGATTTTCTTGATGGTGGCCACGCCGCCGGCGCGGTTTTCCACACGCTCGGCAGCCTCCCGGTCAGCCCGGCGGTCTGCGGACGATGCGTTTTCATCTTCCGCAAACGCATTCACCCAACTGCCCGTGACATCCTTGAAATAGAGATAATACTTGCCATTGGTAGGATAACCGTAGGTGATGGTGGAACCGACGGTATAGGTGACGCCATCGGAAGCCACGTATGCCGTGATATTGTCGCCGGCTTTTTTGCCAGTCAGTTCCTTGGCCGACTTCTGCTCCAGAATGTCTTGATAAGTCACGGTTTGCGCATTGGCAAACAGACATAAACTTACAAAAAGAAAGGTGAAAATCTTTTTCATAACTTGGAATCTTCAATTATTTATTGCTTTGCTTTGCCGCCAATTTCGGTACAAAGTCCGTTTAACATCGAGATTGGCAAACAGCGCGGCAAAAATAAAAATAATTTCCATTGACAGGATGCAAAAAATCCGACATGACGACACCACCGATATCAAGGAAAAAATTGTGTAAATTTGCAGCGTTGTTTGCCTATCTTGTTGCTGAACGGATTTCACACCACAATCGGCGACAAAGTGAAGAAGTAAAACTAATTAAATTATCGATGATCAAAAATATAGAACAATGAAAAAAATGAAGTTATGGGCGCTTGTCGCCACCATCATCTTAAGCGTCGCGACCCTCTCCGGCTGCAAAAAGGACAATCCAAACAACAACCAGTGGGGCGCTGAGACGCTCACCTTCAAGGTGAAAAATTCCTCTGTTGAGTTGATTATGAAAAAAGTGGAAGGTGGGGATTACTCAATGAAGTATATGTACGAAAACCAAGAGACGACTGTCACAGGAACACTCTCCGACTTTTACATCTGTCCCGTCGAGGTGACCAACAAGCTTTGGGACGCTGTGATGGGGTGGAGACCCGAAGGACAGTCGAACAATGGCGACTCCTACCCCGTCAGCAATGTGAACTACTACGATATCGTCAAGGAAGGTGGCTTCATCGACAGGCTGAACGCGATATGCGCCGACCAGCTGCCGGCTGGCAAGCGTTTCGCACTGCCCACCGAGGCCCAGTGGGAGTATGCAGCCCGGGGCGGACAAAAGTCGATGGGCTACCTATATTCAGGATCCAACACTATAGGCGAAGTGGCCTGGCACGCCGACAACGCGGATGGCACAACTCACCCTGTCGGCCTGAAGCAACCCAATGAGCTCGGCCTCTACGACATGACTGGCAACGTTTGGGAGTGGACCCGCGACAACTTCGTTTACTTCGACAAACTCACGCTCAACCAAGGTTTCAACTTCGTTTGCAAGGCTAACAACAACTACCGCGTCACCCGAGGCGGCAGCTACGGCACCAGACAAACGGGTCTCGAAACCGCCTACCACACATGGTTAGGAATGCACCAATCCTATCCAAACCGCGGCCTAAGACTCGTCCTCGTGGATGACTTCAACGAAGAAAAGCTCGTGGAACCTACCCGACCAGACAATCTCCTTACCATCGCCGTGAACAACGGTACTGTCGGCTACTACCTCCCAATGGTTGAAGTGAAGGGCGGCAACTACGAGCTCGTTTACGAGCGCGACGGCGAACAGAAAACCGTCAGCGGAACGCTTTCCGATTTCTACATTTGCCAAACCGAAACGATGAACTACATCTGGGAAACCGTCATGGGTTCGAAACCACAAGGCCAATCCGAGAGCGAAGGTCTCTATCCCGTTACAATGATCAACTATGAGGACATCACCAAGAGCGGCGGCTTCCTCGACAAGTTGAACACGATGTGCGCCGACCAGCTGCCTGCCGGGATGCAGTTTGCCCTCGCTACTGAGGCCGAATGGCACTATGCTGCCAACGGCGGACGTAAGTCGCATGGCTACATCTACGCTGGTTCAAACACCATAAACGATGTGGCCTGGTATTCCAATAACGCCGAACACGCCTCCCATTTCGTGGCTTCCAAGCGGCCCAACGAACTCGGCCTCTACGACCTAAGCGGTAACGTCTGGGAATACTGCAACGACTGGTATGCCGATCTGGCCGCCCTCCCTGCCGCCCAGGGCACCGACTATGCCGGCCCCGCGTCAGGCCAAGTCATTGTAGGCTGCGGCGGCTGCTACGACAGCGAGCCCAACACTTGCACCTCCGCCTACCACGGCCGCGAGATTGAACACAACGGCCGCAACGCCACGGTAGGCTTCCGCATCGTTTTGAGACGTGTAAATTAAGATGATAAAAATTCCACGATAAAATAAAGCAACTACTTGAAAAGCCTATAGACCCTGACCGTCCCGAAAGATATAAACAGTTTAATAAAGCCATAACAACTATGAATATTACCAAATTTCGTAACAGCTACCTTATTGACAAGTCTTACCGGCTAACACTGTTGAGCGTGACGCTTACGGCATTGGCGCCGCTAATCGCTACGCTGGTCGACGGTCTCTTCTCGAGCAACCTGTTGGGCAACGACGCTTTCATCGCAGTGAGTGTGGTGCTACCTTTAGTCAACGCAGTGAGCGTGCTGACGATGATATGTGAACGTGGTGGCTCCGTGCTTGCAGCAGGTCAGCTGGCCAAGGGCAACCGCGACAAGGCCAATCGTATATACACAGCGGCTTTAGCCTCGGCGGTGCTGGTGGCGGTATTAGCGGCTGCGGGCATCTGGATTAACCGCGACAGCATCTCTTTGGGGCTGACCGGCAGGCCCGAGAGCGCGGCGTATGCCCGCGAGTACCTACAGGTGATTGTGATTTACCTGCTCATCCTGCCGCTAAACAACACGTTCAACGACTTTGCAACGCAAGAGGGTTTTCCGCAGCTAACCACCCGAGCCGTGATTACGGGCAGCGTGGTCAATGTGGTGCTCGACATCCTTTTCATCGGTGTTCTCGGCATGGGCATCAGCGGTGCGGCATGGGGCACGGTCATTTCGGGTCTCATCAATCTCGCGCTCATATCGCCCTATT
>JAEEIG010000085.1 GCA_016281255.1 Bacteroidales bacterium | reverse complement strand
AGGAAGAGGATGGTGTCGGCGCGGGGGGTGCCGAGGGCGAGGGGGTAGAGCTCCTCGAAGAGTCCGGCGGCGGAGAGCCACTGCTTGTTGTTGTAGTATTTCAGGGCGCGCTCGTAGTTCTGGTCGAAAGTCTCGAACGTGACACGCTTGTCGCGTGAGCGTAGGATGGTGGTCTTCTTCTTGGCGGGTTTGGCGGAGTCTTGCTTGGGGGCGGGCTTCGTGGTGTCCTGCACCATGCACATTTTCTGCAAATCATGGGGGACCGCTCCGCAAGAATCCGTCGCATACGCATTCACCGCGAAGACTAACATTATGATTGTTAATATGTTACAAGTCTTTTTTGCCATATTAAAAAAAGCGTGCAAATATAGTATTTTTTTAGTATATAAGTATTAGTCGAAATCGAGTTTCATGATGGAGTCTCGTTTGGTCTCGTTACAGCCGGAAGGGTCGCCGATGTAGGCACTCGGGATGATGAAGTTATAGCCGGGTTTCGAGTAGCGGTTTTCGGATGTGACGATTTCATAATAAGGGAGTTTTGGGTCGGCATAGACTTTGCTCATGAACAGTCCGAACACGGGCATGGCGGTGCGTGCGCCTTGTCCGAGGGCGGTGCTGCGGAAGTGGGCGGCGCGGTCTTCGCAGCCCACCCAGACGCCGCAGGTCAGCAGCGGGGTGTAGCCCACGAACCAGCCGTCGGACTGGTTGTCGGTGGTGCCGGTTTTGCCCGCCAACGGGAAGGAGATGCCGTATTGGCTGCGCAGTCGCCCGCCGGTGCCGTGGTCCACCACACCTTGCATCAGACGCACCGTTTTGAAGGCGGTGATCTGGTCCATGGCTTCGTTGGTCTTCGGCACTCTCGTGTAAATCACATTACCCTCTTTGTCGCAGATATGCGTGATGAAGATGGGCTCCACATAGACGCCTTGGTTGGGGAAGCAGTTGATGGCACCCACCTGCTCGTACAGCGTCAATTCGCACGCTCCCAGACAGATAGAGGGCACCGCGGGGATGTCAGAGGTCATGCCCATGTTGCGCACCAAGTCGATGACGGCGTTGGGGCCGTAGCGTTTCATCAGATAGGCGGAGACCTGGTTGAGGGAGTAGGCAAGCGCTTCGCTCAACGGCAGCATCTGCCCCTCTTTGTGGGCGCCTGAGTTGCGGGGGGTCCACGAGCCGCCGGGCGTTTCGATGGTCACCGGCACGTTCGGCACCATGGTGCAGGGGTCGAAGTCGCCGCTCTGCATGGCCACGGTATAGACGTACGGCTTGAAGGTGGACCCGACCTGACGTCTGGAGAGCTTCACGTGGTCGAACTGGAAATATTCGTAGTTGGTGCCGCCGACGTAGGCTTTCACATGGCCGGTGGCTGCTTCCACGCACATCAGGCCGCACTGCAGGAAGGATTTGTAGTAGCGGATGGAGTCCATCGGGGTCATTGTCGTGTCGATCATGCCTTTGTAGCTATATACCGTCATCTTCACCTTCTTGTTGAAGGCCTCCTCGATTTCGGCATCCGATTTGCCGGCATCCTTCATCAGTTCGTAGCGCTCGCTCTGCTTCACGGCGCGCCACAGGATGTTATGGGTCTGCTCTTCGCTGAGGTTGACGAACGGGGCGTTCTTCGCGCCCTTGATGTGGTTGAAGAACAGGGGCTGGAGATAGTCGCAGACATGCTCTTTCACGGCGGCTTCGGCGTGTTGCTGCATGCGTGAGTCGATGGTGGTGTAGATTTTCAGACCGTCACAGTAGAGGTCGTAGTGGGAGCCGTCGTTTTTGGGGTTGTTGTCGCACCACTCCTTGAGCACCAGACGCAGATATTCGCGGAAATAGGTGGCGATGCCGGCGGTGTGTGCCTGCGACTTGAAGTTGCTCATGTCGATCGGGATCTGCTTGATGGAGTCGTACGCCTCGGGGGTGAGGTAGTCGTATTTCTTCATCTGGCCCAACACGGTGTTGCGGCGGTCGAGGGCGGCTTGCGGATGGCGGCGCGGGCTGTATTTGGAGGGGGCTTTCAGCATCCCCACCAGCAAGGCGGCCTCTTCGGTGTTGATATCGGCGGGGTCTTTGTCGAAGTAGGTGCGCGCGGCGCTCTTGATGCCGACGGCGTTGTTGCCGAAATCGACCGTGTTGAAGTACATGGCCAGGATCTCGTCCTTCGAATAGGCGCGTTCCAGCTTGGTGGCCACCACCCACTCTTTGAATTTCGTGAAGACGATCTTGATCTTTCCAGCTTTCGGGTCACGGGGGAAGAGGTTCTTGGCCAGCTGCTGCGTGATGGTGCTGCCGCCGCCCTTGTGGTGGAAGGTCGCTACACCCACGGCCACACGGAACAGCGCCTTCACGTCCACGCCGGAATGCTGGTAGAAGCGGGAGTCCTCCGTGGCGATGAGCGCGTCCTTCAACTCTTGGGAGAGGTCGGCGTATTTGCAGTTGGAGCGGTTCTCGCGGTAGTAGGTGCCCAACAGCACGCCGTCGGAGGAGATGACCTCCGTGGCCAAGTTGGAGTCGGGGTTCTCCAATTCCGCAAACGAGGGCATGTAGCCCATCCATCCCAGTGAGATGAGGAAGAACATGAGGCACACGATGCCGAACAGGATGAAATAGACTTTCCAGAAAGTCTTCGCCCATTTCGGCCAAGCGCCCTTGTTCTGTTTATGCTTTTGGCTGTCCTGCGACAAGCCGGTTTTTGCAGAGTACATATATTATATAATTTGAGGCCGCAAAGGTACACAAAATATGAATACCGATGCAGAGGAATTTACAATTCGGTGCCGTAGCTTTTCCCGGGCAGTGCGAAAATCGCCCCTTTCAGTTCCATGGCAAGCAATAATCCTGCCAATTTCGAGGGTGAGAAGGAAGCGCAATGTTCTGAGATTTCATCGACATTTTTCCTGCCTTGTTGCAAAAATCTATAGATGGTCTCCTCTTCTTCAGATAGTTCCGGGAAAAGCTGGGTCTGCACGGGTTTCGGCGCAGAATCCCAGTTCATCATCTCCAGAAGATCGCTTCCGGAGGTGACCATCGCGGCGACATTCTTGCGGATCAGTTCGTGGCAGCCGTCGTGCATTTCGTCGAAAATGCTGCCCGGAATGGCGAAAATGTCCCTGTTGTAGGAACTCGCGATGTTTGCCGTGATGATGCTGCCGCCCTTGCTGGCGCTCTCGGCCACCAGCACCGCGTCGGACATGCCCGCGATGATGCGGTTGCGCGCGGGGAAGTTCATCCGGTCGGGCCCTGTGTCAAAATCGAATTCGCTGACAAGGGTGCCCCCGTTTGCCAGAATCCTCTCCGACAGGTCCTTGTTGCTGTACGGATAGACGGTGTGCAGACCGTTGCCCAGCACGGAGACCGTGGGAATCCCGAGCTTCAGCGACTCTTCGTGGGCAATGGTGTCGATGCCGTAGGCCAGCCCGCTGACGGTCGCGACACCGCTCTCCTTGAGCCCCTCCAGCACCTTGCCCAGACTCTTCGCCCCGTAGGCGGTGGAGTTGCGCGTGCCCACCACCGCGAGCATCCGCGGCCGGTTGAAATCGCCGGACCCTTTGTAGTAGAACGACACCGGCGCGTCCGGACATCGTTTCAGACGTTGCGGATAGGCGGGGTCCAAGTAGTGACAGTAGTGGACGTTGTACTTCTCCATCAATGACAACTCCCTTTCAACCAATGATTTGATTTTGTCGGTCATTCGGATTCCCACGGAACAACGCTTGCGGTTTTGGAGCTTCCGTTTCCAGGATTCCGGGAATTCGAATACGTTTTGCGCGGAACCGGCGGCGGTCAGAATCTGCTTGAGGGCCGACTTCCCGATTCCTTCGCTTTTGCTCAAAGCAATTCGATAAAAAATTTCTGTGTGCATTTTTTTTGTTCTTGGTTTATAATAATTGTTTTATTTTTGCGGTTTATTTTCACACTGCAAAAATAACAAAATAAATCGAATATAAACCGAAAGAAAAAATAAATTTTAAAATTATGAAAAAGATCAGCTGTTTCGCGGCGGTGTTGCTGCTTCTGACGATGGTCTCCTGCCATCATAAATCAACCCCGTCCATCAAAGTGGACAATTTTTCAACAGGAAAAGCCGGGGAGATGATTCTCGCCATCGATTCGGGCTATTGGAGCGCATCGGCCAAAAAGGCCATCTACGACGTGCTGCAGCAACCCCAACCCGCCATCAATCAGGTGGAACCGATGTTCGATGTCATCCAATGTTCGAATGCGGATTACAAGGCTTCGTTCATGCGGCACCGCAACATTGTCCAGTT
>JAEEIG010000084.1 GCA_016281255.1 Bacteroidales bacterium | reverse complement strand
ATAATTAATTTCTTTTATCTTAAGTTGTCTGTCCTGGCCTCATCGCTTGCGAATCTCAAATTCCTATCTCTTGAGTATTTGCTACATTCCTTCATTCTTTCAATGAACATTCCCCTGTTGACAACCCCTTCGCTTCGTTCGTCCCATATCGTCGTCGTTTGGGATTGCAAAAATAGTATTTTTCCATTACACACATCACACCCTGCGCACTTTTTTTATTTTTTTGCACTTTTTTATTTAACTTATTGATATTCAGTGAAATAAAATTACATTTTCTTGTCTTTGCAACCCAAAAAATGGCTTGTTTTGACCCTTTTTCACCCCTCTTGCGCACCCTTCCGGCGGAAAATTTCGCAGATTTTTGGAAAATTGGCGCAAAAACCGAATTCAGACCCCTGCGAAAAGGGCTTGTTTTTACCCATTATTTATTTATCATTCTGATTTATTGATATTTATAAAACAACACGGTTTGCAAATATTTGATTTATAATGTTTTAGATAGTTTTACAACTGATATTTGGTATAATCCACCTATAAACATTAATTATATATATACTATTTATTGATTAATCCGGAAAACAAATTCGACACCCAGTCCTGTTCCGCCTCTAACGGGATCCTGACCCTTCTCGAAAATATTTTTTCAATAGGGTGTTGTTGAAAAGAAAAAAAGTGTATTTTTGCAGCCCGAAAAAAAGATAGGATTAAAAACTGTAATTTATTAATAATATGAAAAGAACGTATCAACCCTCGAACACGAGACGCAGACATAAACACGGGTTCAGAGAGAGAATGTCAACGGCAAACGGCCGCAGAGTGCTGGCCGCTCGCAGAGCCAAGGGCAGAAAGAAACTCACCGTGTCTGATGAAAGTCTGGGCAGAAAATAATCCGAAAACAGAGGATTATAAAAATTGAAAAAGAAGGCATTGGTCTTCTTTTTTTTTGTATTTTCGCCATTTTTTTGGTGTGCTACAAAAAGAAGAACAGAATGAGAAAAATATTATTGAGCGTACTCCTGACAATCGGCATCCTCAGCACTCAAGCTCAGGGAGGCGGAACGACGGTTGACGGCATTGTCGCCGTGGTCGGAAAGTCGATTATCATGCGCTCCGACCTGGAAAAGCATTTCAACGACTATACGGCGCAGTACAAAACGGTGGAAAACCCCGACGAGATCTACTGCTCCATTCTGGAGAACCTGGTTTACAACAAACTGATGCTGCATCAAGCAGAGCTCGACAGTATCGAAATCAGCGCCGAAGAGATCGACTATCGGCTGAATTCGCGCATCCAATATTTCCTCCAACAGACCGGCGGAGATGTGAAATACATCGAGAACTACTTCCACAAATCCATGACGGAAATCAAAAAGGAACTGCGCGAAATGATGGAAGAACAGGCACTGGTCGATCAGGTGCAGTCCAGTATCACAGGCGACATCACCATTACCCCTTCGGAAGTGAACCAGTTCGCATCGAAAATCAACCCGGACAGCATGCCGATGGTCAGCACGACCTATCAATTTGGCGAAATCGTGAAAATCCCTCCCGTGAGCGAAGAGGAGGTGAACGAGGTGATCGAACGGTTGAACGGCTATCGTGAACGCATCCTCCGCGGGGAAAAAATCGGCGGCCTTGCACGTCTGTACTCCGACGATCCCGGCAGCGCATCCAAAGGCGGCGACCTCGGATTTGTGGAACGCGGAACACTCTACCCCGAATTTGAGGCGGCCGCTTTCAACTTGAAGTCAGGCGAAGTGTCTCAGGTGGTGAAAACCCAGGCAGGCTACCACATCATCCAGATGATCGAACGCCGCGGCGAATCGATTCGCGTAGCACATATCCTGATCCAGCCCAAACCCTCCACAGACGAGCAGGTCAAGGCCATCATGTACCTGGACAGCGTGCGAAACATCATTCTGTCCGAGAAACTCACCCTTGAAGAAGCGGCCAAAAAATACTCCGAAGGCACCACACGCCTGAACGGCGGCATGGTGGTGAACCCCTACAACAGCTCCTTGGTCTTCGATCGCCAGTCACTGGAAGAAGCGACCTACACCACCATCAGCAAACTGATTCCCGGCGAATACTCCGAATGCGTGCCTTTCGTGAATGAAGATGGCATCATGGGGTATCGGCTGATCTTCCTCAAAGAGCGGGTGGCCGAGCACAAAGCCAATCTGGTGGAAGATTATGACATGATCAAGAACGCCGCACTGGAACAGAAAAAATATGATGCCCTGGAAAAATGGGTGATGGAAAAGGTAAAAGTTACCAACATCAAGATTTCCGAACAATATAAATACTGTCCTTTCGTTACGAAATGGCAAATCCCGTAAGCGCGTCCGAAGGATTACATGCTCTCACGCTTAAGGGTTTAGAAGATGGAGATAACGAACAATTGATTATTATACAAACAAGATATGGAGTTAGAGAACAAAACAGATATTGAAGCTATTGAAGCTTTTGTTGAAAAATATAAAACACTGCGACAGGAAATCGCGAAGGTGATTGTGGGTCAGGACGACGTGGTCAAGAATGTGCTGATGGCTATGTTCAGTCGCAGCCACGCCTTGCTGATAGGTGTTCCCGGACTTGCCAAGACGCTGATGATCACCACAATCGCAAAGGCTGTGGACATGTCCTACAACCGTATCCAGTTCACCCCGGACTTGATGCCGTCAGACATCATGGGTGCGGAGATTCTGGATGACAACCGCAACTTCAAGTTCGTGAAAGGTCCCATTTTCGCCAATATCGTGCTGGCCGACGAGATCAACCGTACGCCTCCGAAAACGCAGTCCGCACTGCTGGAAGCCATGCAGGAACGGTCAGTGAGTATGAACGGTACAACCTACGCCTTGCCGAACCCGTTCTTCGTGTTGGCTACGCAAAACCCCATCGAACAAGAGGGCACCTATCCGCTGCCCGAGGCACAGCAAGACCGTTTCATGTTCAACATCATGCTTGACTATCCGAGCACGACTGAAGAAGAGGAGATTGTGAAACGCACCATCCATGGCGACATGGTGGAGCCGCAACGTGTGCTGACCGTAGAGGAGATTATTTTCTACCAGAAACTGCTGCAGAAAATCCCTATTCCCGAGAATGTGTACCGGTATGCTGTGAGTTTGTCAACATTGACACGTCCCGGCACAGCGAAGGCTCACGCTTGGGCCAACGATTACCTATCCTGGGGTGCCGGTCCCCGCGCTTCGCAATTCCTGATCATCGGCGCGCGTACCCACGCGGTGCTTAACGGCAAGTATTCCCCCGACATCGAGGATGTTCGCGCCGTGGCATACAACATTTTGCGTCACAGAATCATCAAGAACTACAAAGCGGAGGCCGAAGGCATCACCATTGAGCAAATCATTGACAAGTTGCTGTTAGCCGCCGACTCCCAATAATATGAACAGGCTGCGACAACCGTTTTGGAAGTGGCTTTTATTTGCCTCGGCGGTGGCCATTTTCACGGTCATCATCATCTATTCCAACAAGTTAATCAAGAAGATCGCCCAAGAGGAGCGCCAACGCATAGAAATCTGGGCCGGGGCTATTACCTACAAGACCCAAATCATCAATGAAACGGAACGCTTCTTCGACTCCATCCGAATCGAAGAAGGGAACCAGGCCTCCATTTTCGCCAAAGCGGTAAAAAAAGTCGCGGAAGCCTCCCTGTACGAGGACATCACCTTTTATCAAGACATCATCTCCGCCAACAAGACGGTGCCGACCATCATCGCCAGCCGCACCGGCGCCATCGACGCGGCCATCAACCTGCCGGACAGCATCATGATGATGCGGAACATCCGTGAACTGGGGGAGGCCATCAAGGACTACGACAGTTTGAAACTGCCCTATTTTCACCGCGACTATGTGATGGTCTATTACAAAAACTCCCACATTTACGGCGATTTCCGGGAGATGATTGACAATCTGCTCGAATCTTTCTTCGAAGAGACCGTCATCAACTCCGCCTCGGTGCCGGTCATCATCACCGACAGCACGCAAATCAACGTGGTCGCGGCGGGCAACATCGACTCCGCCGTACTTGCAGCGCCCTTCAAGGTAAACGCACGATTGGAGAAGATGCGCGAAGAGAACGACCCCATCGTTCTGGATTGGCTGGACCACGGCAAATGCTACGTCTTTTACGAGGAATCCTCCGTTTTGAAACAGCTGCGTCTCTTCCCTTACATCCAATACGGCATCATCTTCGTGTTTTTGCTCGTGGCCTACCTGCTGTTCAGCGTGACCAAGCGCTCGGAGGAGAACCGCGTCTGGGTGGGCATGTCGAAAGAGACCGCGCATCAATTGGGGACCCCCATCTCTTCGCTCATGGCTTGGACCGAACTGCTGAAAGAGATGCCTGTGGATCCGTCTATTCCGACGGAAATCGGAAAAGATGTTCACCGATTGGAGACTATCGCACAGCGATTCTCGAAAATCGGCTCCGTGCCCGTTTTGGAGGAGACCGACATTGTGCCTATCATCGACGATTTCACGAACTATTTGCAGACCCGCATCTCTTCCATGGTGAAAATCCATTTCGAGAAACCGGACCACCCTATCGTTTTGCCGCTCAACAAGCAGCTTTTCGAATGGGTGATTGAGAACTTGTGCAAGAATTCAGCAGACGCCATGAACGGCAAAGGCGACATCACCATCAACATCACCGAAGACAAAAACAAGGTTTATGTCGATGTGACGGATACTGGAAAGGGGATCCCGCAGAAGATGCAACGGCGCATCTTTTCCCCTGGCTACACTTCAAAAAGCCGCGGCTGGGGACTCGGTCTGACGCTGGCAAAACGCATCATCAACAACTACCACCGCGGCAAACTGTTCGTGAAGTCGTCCGTTATCGACCAAGGGACAACCATGCGGATACAGCTCCGCACCAAGCATTAAAGCCGTAAAAGACTGACACTAATAGAGATATTGGTACGAATAGATCAACGTACTGTCCTCTTTTAAAGTCTCTATGTTCACAAAAGTGGAATATACTTTCGTCGGGAAATTCTGATAATAATCGTAAGAATAGGTGTAGGATCTGGTTCGGGAGAAAACATCATCGTATTGGTCCGTCACCATGGCACTCAGGATATTGTTTTTACTACAGAAAGTGTATTGTGGCTGGTCATTCAGCATCTGATGATCCACATTCATGAGGAAGAATCCCTTCATAGGATTCAGTTTTTGATCATAGACATAAGAGAACACCAGTCTTTGGATGCTGTCAGGACGTGTCAGCTGCATTTTCATATATTTCACATTGTCACCATCCCAGATAAAATCGATTTCGGCATTCGAGAAGTCATACTTCTCTCTCTTGGAATCGCTCGCGGGAAGGGAATTCGTGGAAATTTGCTGGTTGACAGGGACAAAAAGGCTCATCGGCGACCATACAGCGCAACGCTTCGCATGCAAATCATTTTCGATGGAAATGTGCGACAACTTTTTCTTATCGTATGAGAGCTGATAAGATTCCACCTTCTGGTCACCGTCGTAGGTGTTTATCGTCGTAAGCATGTCGCCATCGTAAAGAAATTCGGAATGCTGGCCATCCATTTCGATCCGGGCCAGCCGTTTCCCTTCATAGACATAGTTCTGCGAATACTCGACACTGCCGCTTCTCCGGAAGTAGTCGATTCGGGAAAGGAAATTCCCATTCCATATCCATTGTTCTTTGAGATAACGGGGTTCCGTTTCTGAATAGATTTTGTCGATTTTCATCTTGGGTTTATACTCGCCCAATGTATCCTTCTCACAAGAGAAAAAAAGAGTCGCCATAACCATGACCATCAACAATGATGCTAATTTCTTCATTATGAATATGTTTTAATTGAAAAAAGATTATTCAACAAAAAAAAATCAAATTCGAGTGCAAAAATACACATAATATCATTCACATATCGTCAAAAAATGTACTTTTGCCAAATAAATTTGAGAAACAACAGTATCAATTAATATCTTATGAAGAAAAATCTTATTATCACCCTGTTATGCTGTCTGTTAGCGACAGGCGGCGCATTTGCATGCACCAATTTCATCGTCACGAAGGGGGCGAGCAGAGACGGCTCCTGTTTTCTGACGTACGCTGCTGATTCTCACGTACTTTACGGTGAGCTCTATTATCGTCCTGCCGCCAACTACCCAGCCGGCACAATGATGGATGTCATTGACTGGGACTCGGGCAAAAAGCTCGGTCAGATTCCTCAAGTGGCTCACACATACTCTGTTGTCGGCAACATGAACGAATTCCAATTGGCCATCGGTGAAACCACCTACGGAGGTATCGCAGAATTGGAGCAAGGTCAGGGTCTGATCGACTACGGTTCCCTGATTTACATCACGTTGCAACGTGCGAAGAATGCCCGCGAGGCCATCAAAGTGATTTCCGAGCTGCTTGATGCATACGGCTACGCCAGCGAGGGAGAGTCTTTCTCCATCGTGGATCCGAACGAAGCATGGATCTTGGAACTCATTGGCAAAGGGGAGAAAATGGTTGACGCCAAGGGCAAAGTGGTGAAAGGTTGGAGCAACGGCGCTGTTTGGGTGGCCCGCCGCATCCCCGACGGTTATGTCTCGGGTCATGCCAACCAGGCCCGCATTACCACATTCCCGTTGCGCGACGGCAAGACCTCCATCACCAACAAGGAATTGGACAAGATTTTCCTGCCGAATATCGAGACGGTCTATTCCGCTGATGTGATCTCCTTCGCCCGCTTGAAAGGTCTCTATCCGAAGGATCCGAAAGTGGCACCGGATGCTGAATTCAGCTTCTGCGACACCTATAACCCCGTCACATTCGATGGCGCCCGTTTCTGCGATGCCCGCGTATGGGCTTTCTTCAATCATGTCAATCGTGCAGAAGCAGCTCAGTATGAAGACTATGCACGCGGCGACAATCTCAAGCACCGTATGCCTCTGTGGATTAAACCCGCCAACAAAAACCAGATTGACGCTCAGTTCATGATGGCGATGATGCGCGACCACTACGAAGGCACCTCCATGGACATGAGCAAAGATCTCGGCGCAGGCCCGTATGCTTGTCCTTACCGTTGGCGTCCGATGACCTGGTCAGTGGATGGCAAGAACTACATTCACGAGCGTGCCACAGCCACGCAACAGACTGGTTTCGTGTTCGTTGCACAGTGTCGTAACTGGCTGCCCGACATGTTCGGCGGTGTCTATTGGTTCGGTGTGGACGATGCCGGTTCCAACTGCTTCGTGCCGATGTTCTGTGGCATCACCGAAATCCCGAAGGAGTATGCAGAGGGTAACGGTTCCATGGTGGAATACTCCTCCACCGCCGCTTTCTGGACCTTCACGAAAGTGAGCAACTATGTTTACACCCGCTACTGCGACATGATCAAAGATGTTAACGAAAAACAGGCATACTGGGAAGGCAAATTCGTGAAAGATATCGAGAAGATGGGTGCCACGATGAAAGATCTTTGCAATCAGAATCCTGAAGCCGCCCGCAAACAGCTCAACGCCTACAGCAACCGCGCTGCTCACGATGTTTGCCAAGAATGGAACCATCTGTTTGAGTACCTGTTGGTCAAATACCACGACGGCAATGTCAAGAAAGAGGAGAACGGCAAATTTGTCACCAACGGCACTGAAAAGCCGCAGGTGGCCTTCCCCGACCAACCCAAATGGCCGGACAGCTGGTATCGCATGATTGTCAACGATTGCGGCAAAAACATTCAGGCGAAATAGTTTCGTGCTGACGATCCCATACAAAAAATGCGTGCCGATTCCGACACGCATTTTCTTTTTCCTTCTGCCCGTCACTCCTGAACATAAACTCTGGGCACACGTTGGGAGATACGGGTCATCAGTTCGTAACTGATCAGTTTGGCGGCTTCGGCCATTTCGGACACCGTGTTCCCTTCGCCATACACGATGACCTCGTCACCTTCGTGCAGACGCAACCCTGTGACATCCAACATGCACATATCCATGCAGATTTTGCCGATGACAGGCACTTTCTGTCCCTGCACAAGCACTTTACCCTTGCCGTTGCAGAGCTCGCGGGGGTAACCGTCGGCGTACCCGATAGGGATGATGGCCACTTGGGTGTCGCGTTGCAATCGCCAAGTGCGATTGTAGCCAATCGTTTCGCCCGCAGGAATCCGCTTGATTTGAGTGATGACGGTCTTGAGGGTCACCACATTGTGCAGATGGGTGGCCATCTCGGGGATTTCAGAGCAACCGTAAAGCTGGATGCCCAAGCGCACCATGTCGAACTGCGCCTCCGGAAAACGGATGATGCCGGCGCTGTTGAGGATATGGCGCAGGATTTTGTAATCGAAAGCGGCGCAAAGCGTATCTGTCATCCGGCCAAAGAGGGCGATTTGCCGACGGGTGAAGGCGTCTTCGGCGGGATCTTCGGCGGCAGCCAAATGCGAAAACACGGAGGCGATGCGCAGTTTGGGGTTGCCCTTCACCGTATCGATCAGTCTCGGAAGGTCCTCCAAATCAAAGCCCAAGCGGTGCATGCCTGTATCCACTTTGACATGGATGTTGAATTCGGTGATTTCGGGATGGCGAGCCAAAACCTCCTCCAACTGCTTCAGATAGTAGAAATTGAAGATTTCCGGCTCCAAATGGTGGTTGACCATCACCTCGAAACTGTGCGCTTCTGCACCGAGGACGATAATCGGGGTGTTGATGCGGCGCTTGCGCAGACGAACACCCTCGTCGGTATATGCAACCGCCAAGTAATCAACCCCTTGATCCACAAGCGTGTTCACCAACTCGACATCACCCAAGCCGTAGGACGAGGCTTTCACCATCGCCACCATCTTGGTGTCAGGACGCAGACGATTGCGGTGATAGTTCAAATTGTAGGCCAATGCAGGGAGATTCACCTGCATGATGGTCAGATGCGTTTTATGTTGTAACGCTTTGACAACTTGTTCGAAATGGAAGTTACGCGCCCCTTTGACGAGAACGATCTCATAGGAGATGTGCAAGTCCGGAACATGCTCCAACAAGGCATTGGTGTCAGGGAAGCAAAGCACCTCATCGAGGTCAAACATATCGCGATGGTGGGCGAAAGAACTGCCGACCGCCACCAGTTTGGTGACATTATGATGGTGCAACTCCATGTTAAGATGCCGGAAATCCGCCTCGGTCAGGTCACCCACCTGCTCGAAATCGGAGATAACCAGCGTCTTTTTCAGCATCTGTGTCTGCGTGTCCAAAAAGTTAAGCGCGGCAGACAACGAATTGACATCCAAACTGTAAGTATCGTTGATGATGACAGAATGGTTGACTCCTTCCAAAATCTCCAGTCTCATGCTGATGTGGGTCAAACGGTTCAGCTGACGGTTGATCTCTTCGGGTTTGAAGCCCAGATACAACAGGGTCACCATCACATGGGTGGCATTTTCCAACGAGGCACTGTCGATGAAGGGCACGGTGTAGTCGAAACCGTCGAGAGTGATCACGGTGCCGTCAGAGGGGCCCGCTTGCATCTTCACGGGGAAAGTACTACGCTCATCGCCCCACGAAATCTTCCGAACCGTCTCATACTCCGGCAATTGAAGAATCATATTCAATTCGTCGTTATCATTGTGATAAATCAGCACCTCCACATGCTGAAACAATTTCAGCTTCTCAATGATTTTACGATTGGTATTGGGAAAATATTGCGCGTGCGCCGCCCCGATATTGGTGAGAATGCCGATAGTGGGTTCGATGATGTCGGCCAAAACGCGCATCTCATTGGGTTTGGATATGCCCGCTTCGAAGACGGCTATGTCGTTTTGCGCCGACATTTTCCAGACGGAAAGCGGCACCCCGAGATGCGAATTGTAGCTGTCGGGGCTCTTCACCACGTTGTACTTTTCCGCCAGCATCATCGCCAGCCACTCCTTGACGATAGTCTTGCCATTGCTGCCGGTAATGCCGATAACGGGGTAGTGGAATTGCTGGCGATGACGCTGCGCCAACCGCTGCAGAGCCTCCACCGAGTCGTCCACAAAGAGGAAATTGGCATCCACGCACTGGGCGAATTCGTTCATCACCTTTGTGATCACAAAGTTTCGAACACCAGCCTGATACAGCGAACGCACATAGAGGTGTCCGTCGTTTTTCTCCGTCTCCACGGCGAAGAAGAGCGTGTGCTCAGCCTTCACCACCTTGCGGCTGTCGATGGCCAGTTCGTTGATTTGCGCGTCGGGCGTACCCAAAATCGTCTCCCGAGGCTCTATATATGCAACAACATCAGCAAGTTTCATTGGTTTCCCTGTCTGTAAAGCGATATTAATAATTATAGATAAATGATGCGGCAAAAGTAGCAAAAAAGAGAACTGGCTGACGTCTTTCATGTCAAAAAATTTCGCATATTTGCAGACTGTTTCCTTCCCTCCCTGTCAGAGGTGGAATCCTTTGATAGCGTGGGAGGAATGATACAATGAATCATCAAGTATTAACTAAATACCTATTATTATGAAATCGATTCAAGATCATAATTTCAGTGGCGAAAGAGCCCTCATCCGCGTGGACTACAACGTGCCGTTGGATGAAAACTTCAACGTGACCGATGTCACCCGCATCGTGCGCACGAAAGAGACCATCGGCAAGATTTTAAGCGACGGCGGTTCCGCCATTTTGCTCTCTCACCTCGGTCGTCCGAAGGGGGAAGCGAAAGACGAATTCTCCTTGCGCCACATCGTGAAGACGGTGTCTGAAATCCTTGGCAAAGAGGTGGTATTCGGAGGCGATGTGTTGGCCGCTGAGGCTGAAACCCTCTGCAAGAATCTCAAACCCGGCAGCATCGTGTTGATGGAGAACCTGCGTTTCCACAAGGAAGAGGAGAAAGGTGATGTCGATTTCGCCAAGGCTATCGCACGCTTGGGCGATGTGTATGTGAACGATGCATTCGGCACCGCACACCGCGAGCACGCTTCCACCGCAACAGTGGCCCGTTGTTTCCCGGGCAAGGCCTTCGCCGGCAACCTGCTCTACAACGAGGTGATGAACCTCGAAAAGACCCTCAACGGTCAGGAGCGTCCTTTCACCGCTATCATCGGCGGCTCCAAAGTTTCCACGAAGATCAACATCCTCAAAAACCTCATCCCCAAGGTCGATAACCTCGTGGTGGGTGGCGGTCTGAGCTATACCTTCCTGAAAGCCATGGGTTTCACCATCGGCAACTCACTGTACGAACCTGACATGTTGCCCGTCGCTCAGGAGATTCTCGACCAGGTGAAAGCTTCCGGCGTCAACTTCGTCTGCCGTGTCGATAGCGTCTGCGCCGACAAATTCAGCAACGATGCCAACATTTTGGTGACCGAAGACAACAACATCCCCGACAACTGGGAAGCGCTGGATATCGGTCCGAAGAGCCGTGTCAACATCGCAAAGGTCATCAAGGATTCCAAAACGATTTTGTGGAACGGCCCAGTAGGGGTGTTCGAATTGGAGAAATTCAGCGAAGGCACCCGCGCTGTGGCATTAAGCGTGGCGGCCACCACTTTGGCAGGCGCCTACTCCATCGTGGGCGGCGGCGACTCTATTGCAGCCGTCAACAAATACGACCTCGGCAACTACATCTCTTACATCAGCACCGGCGGCGGTGCCATGTTGGAATACCTTGAAGGCAAGGAACTGCCAGGTGTCAAGGCGCTGAACGAGAACTAATTGAAATACCAACAAAAAAACATACATGCTTAACAACAATTATTACTGTATCATCATGGCCGGAGGCGTGGGCGCACGCTTCTGGCCGATGAGCAACAGCACCACGCCGAAGCAGTTCATCGACGTGCTTGGCGACGGACAAACCTTGATCCAGAAGACGTTCAATCGCTTCACCGAAGTCTGTCCCAAAGAGAACATCTACATTGTCACGAACAAATCCTACCAAGATATCACCCGCGAACAACTGCCGGACATCTCTGACGAACAGATCATTCTGGAGCCCTATCGCCGGAACACCGCCCCCTGCATTGCGTATGCCAACTACAAAATCAAGGCCAAAAATCCCAACGCCGTGATCGTGGTGGCCCCTTCCGATCATTACATCCTGAAAGAGAACATCTTCGTGGACATCATCAAGAACGGTCTGGCCATTACGGAAACCAACCCGTGCCTGCTTACCATCGGCATCCGCCCGACCTTCCCGAACACCGGTTACGGTTACATCCAATACAATGAGGATGAGGGATTTATGGGCAATCCTTCTGTTTTCGCCGTGAAAACATTCACCGAAAAGCCGGAATTGGAGATGGCCAAAAGTTTCTTGGAAAGCGGTGATTTTCTGTGGAATGCGGGTATTTTCATGTGGTCCCTGTCCACTATCGAAAAGGCCTTCGAGACTTATCTGCCCGATATCAACGACCTCTTCAAACAGGGTGAAGGCTTGTACAACACCCCGAAAGAAGAGGAATTCATCGACCGTATCTATCAAGTTTGCAGAAAGATATCCATCGACTACGGTGTGATGGAGAAGGCCGATAATGTGAAAGTCTATGCGGCCAACTTCGGATGGTCCGACCTCGGCACCTGGAGTTCCCTGTATGAACTTCGCAAGAAGGACAGCAACCTCAACTCCGTCGTCGGCAACCACGTGAAGATGTACGATTCGGAAAAATGCATCGTCAACATGCCACGCAACAAGGTGGTGGTCATCCAAGGTCTGGAAGACTACATTGTGGTGGAAAACAACAACATGTTGCTGATCTGCAAGAAGTCGGAAGAGCAGCAGATTCGCCAGTATGTCACGGACATTCAGGTAGATTTCGGGAAGGAATTTGTGTAAACGACAGTCGTTGACCACGGCTTTCCTCATGGAAAAGCCCGTTTTCATAGACTAAGTTCCCGTTGACAAACGTGTGGGTCACCTGCGCCTGGACAGCGAAGCCGTCGTAAGGCGTCCAACCGCATTTGTAACAAACCTCTTCGTTGGTGATCAGTTTGTTGACATTCACATCCACCAAAACAAGATCCGCAAAATAGCCCTCGCGGATGAAACCGCGACGGTCGATACGATACAATATGGCGGGGTTATGGCACATCAGGGTCACTAACTCCGCCATTTTCATACCCTTTTGGACAAACTGGCTCACCATCAGCGGCAAATTGTGCTGGATGGAGGGGAATCCCGATTTAGCCGTGAAGTAGCTGTCGGTGAACTTCTCGCTGCGCAAATGCGGAGCATGGTCAGAGCCGATGGTGTCGATACGGCCTTCGCGGACCGCCTGCCAAAGCGAAATCTTGTCTTCCGCGGATTTCACCGCCGGGTTGCACTTGATAGCAAACCCCAGACGATCGTAATCGCGGCTGTCGAACAGCAGATAATGCGGACACGTTTCGGCGGTTATCTTCTTGTCCCTCAATGGAGCATTATTGGTGAACAAGGAAAGCTCCTCGCGGGTGGAGATGTGCATGATATGCAGTCTTGCGCCCGTTTTTGAGGCCAGTTCCACCGCTTTGGAAGAGGATTTGTAACAGGCTTCCGGGGTACGCACAAGCGGATGTATGGCGGCATTTGCCAACACTTCATGCTTCTCGGCCAATTCCTTATAATGCTGTGTATTACGTTTGATGATTTCTTCATCCTCGCAATGTGCGGCAATCAGGCATGGCGACTCTTTGAAGAGCCGTTCCAGTATTTCTTCCTTATCAACCAACATGTTACCCGTACTGGAGCCCATGAAGAGTTTCACGCCGCAAACTTTCCCGGGATCGGTTTTCACAATCTCGTCGAGATTGTCGTTCGTGGCGCCGATGTAAAAGGAGTAGTTGGCCAACGAATTCTCGGCCGCGAGGTCGAATTTCTCCTGCAGGAGGGCCTGTGTAGTGGTCTGTGGCACAGTGTTCGGCATCTCCAGATAAGAAGTCACACCGCCCGCCACCGCCGCCCGGCTTTCGCTATGGATGTCGGCCTTGTCAGTCATGCCGGGCTCCCGGAAATGCACGTGTTCGTCTATCACACCGGGAATCAGATATTTCCCCCTTGCATCGATGACTTGTGCGTTTTCCGGCTCGAAACGGTCACCTTCACGAACAATTTTCGCGATTATACCCTCTTTAATAAAAAGGTGAGCGCTAATGGTCTCACCTTCGTTCACTATATTTGCATTTTTGATGTAATAATTCATTAGTGACTTGTGATTAGTGACTTGTGATTAGTGACTTGTGATTAGTGACTTGTGATTAGTGACTTGTGATTAGTGACTTGTGATTAAAAACGTCCGCCAGCACCGCCGCCGCCGAAGCCGCCGCCACCGCCGAAACCGCCGAAGCCGCCGAAACCGCCTGAGCTTCCGCCGAAGCCGCCGAAGCCACCACCGCCGTAACCGCCTCTGTAGCCTCCGCTATAGTCGGACCAGCTGCCGCCATAATGGTTGGGTGGGAAGAAGGTGCCGCCGTAGTGACCTCCTCCGCTACCGTTTTTGTCACCATACTTATGCAAAAGCACGCATACAAGAACAACGATAGCTATCACGGATATCAAACCGAAAAGGGCAGCTAAGCCATCATCGTCGTCATCGTCGCGGATCTCCTTGATTTCGCCCGCCGCCAACGGCAGGATGTACGCCAACGCAGAGTCAATGGCGGCGTTGTAGTCGCCTTCGCGCAACGCAGGGATCATCTTCAGCTCGATGATACGTTTGGCCATCGCATCGGGAATGGCGCCTTCCAAATCGTAGCCCACGGCGATATAGACCTCACCGGAAGTTTCGTTGCGCGGTTTCAGAAGGAGTACCACACCGTTGCGCTTGTCGTCGGTGGAACGGACACCCCAACGGTCGCCAATCTCGTAGGCGAATTCCGCAGCGGAATAGTCGCCTAAATCGTTGACAGTCACTACACAGACGACATTGGTGGTGGTATCGTTGAATGCCACGAGACGCTGCTCCTTCTCCTGAATCTGCTCTTCGGTAAGAAGACCGGCAAAGTCGTTGACTAAGCGCGGAGGATTCGGCGCAGGTGGAATCGCATCCGTCCCCTTGGCCACGCCCGTCCACGCAATCGCAATGGCGAACAATATGATTATCAGACGTTTCAATTCAGCAAATAATACGATTAGTTGAAGTTAAACTCCACATCAGGAGCCTTGTCTGCCCCTTCAGTTGCTTTGAAATAGCCCTTCTTGTCGAAGTTGAACATGCCAGCCACGATGTTGTTCGGGAAACGACGGATGTAGCTGTTGTAGTCGTTCACCGTTTCGTTGAATTTGCCGCGCTCCACGGCGATGCGGTTCTCCGTGCCTTCCAACTGCGCTTGCAGTTCCAAGAAGTTCTGGTTGGCTTTCAGCTCGGGATAGCGCTCCACGACCACCATCAAACGGCTCAAAGCGGAACTCAGTTGATCCTGAGCGGCTTGGAACTTGGCAAGAGACTCTTCCGTCAGATTGCTGGGATCCACTTGCACGGACGTGGCTTTTGCACGGGCTTCAATGACCTCCGTCAAGGTACCTTTTTCATAATCGGCGGCACCTTGGACGGTCTTCACCAGGTTGGGAATCAGATCCAGACGACGCTGGTAGGCGTTTTCAACATTGGCCCAAGCCTTGGAACACTCCTCGTCCTTCTGGACCATCTTGTTGTAAGGTTTCACAAACATGGCCGCCAACACGATGACGATGCCAACAATAATCAGAACGGTTTTTAATGTTTTGCTCATTTTT
>JAEEIG010000083.1 GCA_016281255.1 Bacteroidales bacterium | reverse complement strand
CCGCCGCCGTTACCAACGGTTTGATGACTCCCGAACAAGCTGCCAGCCAAGTGCAGGCTGTCGCCGAGCAGGCCGCCGTTCAATACGACTACACCTGGCCGTTGGTGATGCTGGCTTGCTTGGGCGTCGCCGCCCTCATCTTGGGTATCGTCCTGAAGGCTGTCGATAAGAAACAGCACCTCGGTCTCGAGGAACCGAATATCAAATAGCTTCCGGCTATCGACTTTTAGCAAGAAAGCACCGCAACCGCGGTGCTTTTTTTTTCGTGTTACGGTAGGCTTTGCCATATAGCTGCGTCGTTCTACCCAAGTATTTGGCAAGGGTCAACCAAGGGTCAGAGTCCTTCGTTGTCCGATAGTTGTCCGATAGTTCTTCGATAAATCATCGGACAACTATCGAAGAACTATCGAAGAACTATCGAAGAAATGAGGGTTCATCTCCCTGCCAAATCCCTGCCAAATCCTTGCCAAATCCCTGCCAAATACTTGGTTACGAACTTCTGGTTCACCATGCTGCGCTTGTCACACCACACCACACTGCGCTGCGCTTGTGTGTGTCACCACACTGCGCTGCGCTTGTGTGGTGCTAATTGCGCTGCGCGCGTTCAGCCTCTCCGAGGCTGGGGGTTGGGCGGGAGTGTGTCGGGGAGATGGGGTCAGCACAATAATTCGGGATTCTTTCCGTTATTGGTGCATTGTAAACAAAATTATAGTAGAAACTAAAAACAAAATTATGAGTTACACACAGACATTCTATCACATTGTTCTTCGTACTCATCGAAGTGTCCCGGCCATTGTGGAGGAACACGAGCGGGAACTCTACTCCTATATGCATGGATTCATCCAGAACAAGAGATGCGACATCTCCAAAGACAGTATGAGGCAGAATGAAAAGACGCTCAAAGGTAACGACCGGAACATAATGCCGAAACGGCCCCGCCATCGCGGAGCCGTTTCCTTTCAGCCAGTCCTATCATCCCAAAGGACCGGCCGCTCATTAATATAAAAGGGGTTATTTCTTCATGATCTTCTGGACACCGTTGCCGACCTTCAGCAGGTACATGCCGGCAGGGTATTGCTGCATGTCGAGCATGAAGTGCGTGTCGTCGGGTTGAATCAGCTCCAACAGACGGCCGTTCATGTTGTACAACTCCACCTTCTGAATCTCGTCGAGGTTGACGTAGATGCGGTCGCTGCAAGGGTTCGGATACACCGTGATGCGCGTGACATCTCGGTCTTCGATGCCCACAGGACGTTGGTGGATGACACCCACACCGGTGAGGTCGTAACCGGAGGAGTAGAAGTCCGTGGGCCACGGATCGTTGACGATGTGTCCGAATGCGTCGTAAGTGGCGTATTGCGGGTCAATCGTGCCGATGGCATCGATGATGCGCACATAGACGATGCTGTCGATGTCGAGGTTCTCGCTGCCAGCCAGCTCTTCGAGATCAAACGGGGTGCCGTAGCCGATGCGGAACTTGCCAGCCAAGTTGTTGAGCATGGTGGGGTCCACACCGCCCACTGCACCGCTCACCTGCTCGTCGGTCGGGGTGAGGGAAGTGGCGGGGAAACGAACAAAGTGCTCACCGTCGGAGCTGACCTCTACGAAAGCCAGTTCCAAGAAGCTGTCGTTGAAGGAGTTCTCGAATACGGCGAAGTCAGGACCCTCCCCGTTGCGGATAGGACGCTCGAAGGTTACCAAGGCGGAGCCGCCGTCGCCGAGGCTGACCGCATCCATCGTGTTGTCCATGGTTGCCGGCCCGATAGCGTTGGTGTCGCCACCGAAAGAGGCAAACGGACCGTCGGGATTGGTGATCATTTGCGGACCACGGGTCAGCACCACGTTCGTGGCCCAAGCCACGAATTGGTTGTCGTTGGCCGCGATGGCGTTGCAGCCGTCAGTGCCCACAGCACCGCAGAAAGGTCCGTGTTGCGGATCAGGAGGAGTGACACCACCACCCGTGGTGTCGGGAACGGTGACAGGATAAATGGTCATCGGATAGACGTAGGTGTAGCTCCAGCCCCAACCATCGTAGTAGATGCTGTCCACCACAACGCCGGCGGCGGGTTCAGCCCACTTCTCGAGGTCGCCGTTGGCGAGGGTTTGACCCATACCGTTGTCCATAACGCCGTTGTTCTTGCTCTCCCAATAGCTGCCCGGGGTGACGCCCAGCGGAGCGGTCATGCCGGCAGCAGTATCGATATAGTTGATGTCGTCAATACCATAGCTTCCCAATACGTAGCTGAAACGCGGGTCGGCGGCGGCAATGCCGGCCATCATGTCGGCCACGGTGGCGGTTCCGTTCCAACGGTAACCCCAAGCCAACGCAGTGTCAGCCCAGTTCACGGCCATCACGGCCTCGTTGGTGCCTTCGCCCACCCAGAAGAGGATGTCGCTGGCGGCGATGGTCGCCTCCTCGGGAACAGGAGTCACGGGCGTGGTGTCCGCAACATCCAACACAACGGTCAGGTTGTCGATGCCGCAGTAACGGTTACCGGGACCTGTGGCGCTGGCCGTGGTGCTGGCGACATCCCACATTAAAGCGAGACGTGCATCAGCCGGCACGTTGGCATACTCGCTGAAACGGATGGTGTCGTGGTGCAAAACTTTGTTGTCGGCTGCGTAAGTTTCGAGAGCCACAAAGTCGGCGGTGTCATTCACAATGTAACCCACCGCAAGATGCGTGTTTGCATCCGCAATGTTGGTGCGATGGTCGAAGGCGAGCATCGTCTGGGAGAGGGGGGCGTCGAAAGCGGGCAGCACCGCATAGCGGCGGGTACCCGTGGTCAGCATGTCATTGATATAATTTGTGTTGCTGCCGGTGTAAATCTGGCTGGCAATGAAGTTGAAGAACGCATCGTTGGCCGTGACGGCGCCGAAGCTGTTGGTGCTGGTGGAGTAGCCCACACCACCAAAGTAATCCGCATCGGTGGATGATCCGGTGCCGACATGGTGAACAGTGCCATTGCCGAGAACCGTCCAGCATTCGGGAATCGGAGCGCTGGCAAAATAGGGGCGCATGCTTTGGTCGGAGGTGTAGCTTGAGAAATCCTCGCTGTAGGTCAGCGGATGGACAGTCGTGCAGAAGGTGTCGGGCACGACAGGAGCGGCAGGAGCGGGAACCGGAGTGGGAACCTTCACCCAAGCTTCCTGGAGGAAGTAGGTGCCCATCGGATCCCAACCGATGGCGGAGTTCATATCGCCGTACTTGAAAACATCGCCGTTGTGGAGCGTTTCGGAAGAGCCCGAGCCGGCACTGACGCCGTTGAGGTTGGCCCACCAGAAGTTGTAACCCACGGCAGGGTCAACGGGAGAGAGTCCCAAAGTGTCGCCGTTGTCAAGGATGAAGTGAATGTCGCCGTTGTAGGAAGGAGTGCCCACTGTCCAAAAGCGCGGGTCGGCGGCGGCGATGGCATCGACCATGGCCTGCGCCGTGGTCGTCCCGTCGAAGCGGTAACCCCAGGCAAAAGCGGTGTCGGGCTGCGCGAAGTTGACGATGAACTCGGCACTGTTGGAACCGCTGCCCACCCAGTACAGAATCTGGCTGAAAGGAAGGGAGGCATCGACGGGATCCGTGGAAGTACCTCCGTTGGGATCCGTGGCAGCAGTGGCGGAGTTCAGACTGAAATAGCACGAGCTGCTGATCTCCATCACGTCTCCGTCAGCCATAGGTTGGATCGAATAGGCATCGGCAAAACCGCCGTTAACCGTATAACACCAATAGTTTGCCGAGGATCCGGACACAAGTGTCCCGTCATTGTAGCCAATGCTTGTCACGAAACCAGAACTGATGGCGTATGCCACGCGACTGTCGTATGTGGCAATAGTGTCAAGCATATTCACGGCCGAAGCACTGCCATTCCAATGCACGCCCCAGGCCAATGCGAAATCATTGCCGGATGGATTGTCGTCCCATCCGATAATCACCACGGCACTGTTGCTGCCCGTTCCCACCCAAAACTCAATGTCCTCGGCGGGAAAGTTACCGACAGCACGTGTTGTACTTACTTGGAATTCGTGCCCGTTCTGGTGAATCGTCACCATCTCCTGGGCGCTTAGCAGGCTGATGATACCTGCGAATGCGAATAGTAGTAGTAATTTCTTCATATTATTTTTATTTGTTGTTTGTTCTTTTTCCCCACACTGCGCTTCGCTTGTGTGGGGTTATCTGCACTTCGTGCGTGTTGCCTCTCCGAGGCTGCTTAAGGAAGTAGTATATATATAAGTTGGGGTTGCACGTGGCCAACTGATAACTACTAACTATCTGAACGTCTGACTATCTGCACTTCGTGCGTGTTGCCTCTTCGAGGCTGCTTAAGGAAGTAGTATATATATAAGTTGGGGTTGCACGTGGCCAACTGATAACTACTGACTATCTGAACATCTGACTATCTGAACGTCATCGCGGATGGGTTCAGTCCGGCTTCGAAGGAGAATTTCTTTTTGCCGTTTTGGTCGAAGCAATAGACGTCGCCGTTGGTGGTGAAGGTGCCGGCGTCGGTGATGTAGACATCGCCGTTCAGCGGGTTCACCTTGATGCCGTATGGGGTCTTCAATTGCGTGCCGTCGCTGATAAACTGATCCTTGACCACCTCATCCGTTTCCAAATCCAGCACCTTGATCCAGGCAGAGGTCATGGAAGAGTAATTGTAGGTATAGATGTATGCTGAATTCTGGTAAATATCAAAATTAACCACCTCCATGTTGTAGGTTTTGACCACATTGTCTGATTGAGCATCAATCTTTTGGAAATTGAAATTCACGTCGTTGTAATTGCCGTTGGAGACCACATAGACGTAGCGGTCCAGCCAGCTTTTGATACGTGTGGGGTTGATGCCCACGGTGATGTCTTTGATGACCGTGAAGGAAGCGGGGTCTATCACGGAGACGGTGTTGCCGTAGTCCGGGGCGTTGAGTCCGCCGGAGTTACTGACATAGAGCTTGCCGTTGCAGGCGCAGATGCCGTCGGGGTTGAGTCCTGTATGCACAGTGGCTTCGACCTCCAGACTGGCCGTATCTACGCGCACGACATCGCCGTCGAAGCAGGATATGTAGGCTTTGCCATCCAAGAATGCGATGTAACGCGGCTGTTTTTGCGGCAGATTGATGGTTTTCAACGATTGAACGGTGTTCACATCCACCACCTCCACGATGTTGGAGTTGTTGACCACGATGTAGAGTTTGCTGCCGTATTGCTGCAAGTCGTTGCCCACATCGCCCAATCCGCGGTGGTTGACATCCAAAAAGATATCACCGGTGAATGCGCCTGTCGTGCAATCATAATACGACAGGGTGCTGTTGTTCATCTGGAACAGGCCTTCATTAAGGATGAAAAGTCCGTTCGCATGAACGTCCGGATTCGGTTCCGGTCCGGGTTGCGGGGGGTCAGGGGTACACGAGATGACCATCAGTGGCAGCAAAAGGAGCCACAGCAAGTGTTTTTTCAATTTCCATAAACGCATAATCCTCGGCATTTAGGGTTCGACAAAATGCTTCGGTCAAAGTTTGGAACGAAGAGAGCGAGAAGGGTCTCTTGTGCATCCGCCTACCTCCCGAAGCGATAACAACGCCACGTGGCAGGTTTTCTGACTCGTTTCCGAAACCGCGCCTTCCCGTCTTCCGACAGTGGCAACGTGCGGTTCCCTGGCTTGAAACTTACAGCAGCGGGTACTGTACAGGATTCGCACCTGTTTCCCTCTCAGGATTTTACAACAAAAATCCCTCACCACTTAGCGGCGGCAAAAATACATTTTTTTTGATAATAAAATAGACAGAAATCCGTTATGCATCATTATCGTTGTATAATGAAAGAACAAAGGTCAGATCTCACTAAAATCTAAAAAAAAATGTATTTTTGCACCGTTATTGAAATAATAAATTAAAAACCAAAACAACCTATGAGAAAATTAGTTGCATTGAGTTTGGCAATGGCGACAGTCCTGTTGATGGGCGGTTGCGGACTCGGGAAGATGATCAAAAAGTATCCGGAAGTGACGGTTACGTTGGACAACCCCGATTTGGAGAACAAAGGTGGCGAGGTGGCATACACCATCAAGGGCACCATCCCTCCCAAATATATGAAGAAGAAGGCTACCATGACGTTCACCCCTTCTTTGTCGGTTGACGGCCAGAAAGTCACCCCTCCTTTTGCTACCATCAAGCTGAAAGGCGAAAAGGCCCAAGGCGAAGGCATCGTCATCCCTTACAAGGCCGGTGGCACTTTCACGCAGAGCGGCACTTTCAAGTTTGACGAGAGCTACGAGAACGCGGAGATCGTGACCGGCGCGGAGGCCAATCTGAAGAAGAAATCGCACGTTTTCGGCGACCGCAACCTTGGCGAAGGCATCAGCAACACGAGCGCCCGCGCCAACCTCACCCCGCGTTTGACCGACAACGCCAACAGCGGTTCCGCATTCCTGCTTGCACCGCACAATTTCCAAGCGGAGTTCATCGGTCGCACCGCCATCCTCTACTTCGACCTCAACAGCTCCGTGATGAACTGGGGCAATCCCAACAACAAATCGCAAGCCGCCAAGGATTCCATCAAGGCATTCACCGATTTCATGAACAACGACTATATCATCGACCGCGTCGTGATTTCCGGCTGGGCTTCTCCCGAAGGCGAAGAGACCAACAACCAGGGTCTTTCCGAACGTCGTTTCCAAGTGGGCAAGAAGTGGTTCGGCGACAAATTCAACGCTTACCTGAAGGATTATGCAAAGCGTAACAATATCAAGATGAAAGACTTGCAGAAACCTGTCTTCGAATATGTGAACAACGCCAAGGGTGAGGACTGGGACGGTTTCGAAGCGGCTATCGAGAACTCCAACATCCGCCAGAAGAACCAGATCCTCAACGTGGTGCGCTCTCAATCCAGCAACGAAATGCGCGAGCAGAAGATCCGCGAGATGACGGACATCTATCCTGAAATCGCCGATGCCATCCTGCCTCCGTTGCGCCGCGCCGAAATCCAGATGGTCTGCAAGAAACACGACACCTACAGCGATGCCGAGCTGATCCGTCTGGTGCTCTCCAACCCGGGCGACTTCTCCGTCAACGAGCGCCTCTATGCCGCTTCCGTTGCCCAGGATTTGACCACGAAGGAGAATATCTACAAGGCGTTGATCAGCAACAAGCAGACGGAAAACGATTGGCGCGCCTACAACAACCTGGGTGCCATGAAGCTCAGCGAATACTATGAGAACGGCAACCAGTCTGATCTGGAAGAGGCGTTGAACTACCTGCAGAAAGCCGCTGCTTTGTCTCCCAACAACGGTATCATTCTGAACAACATGGCCATTGCCAGTTACCTCACGGGTGATCTCGCCGCCGCTCAGAACAACTTCGAGTTTTCCGCCAACGCCTCTGTGCAACCGGTGAATCAGGACTATAACAGAGGTGCCCTCAACATCCTGAACGGTGACTATTCCAAGGCGGCCCAGTTGATGGGCAACCGCAGCTGTGACTACAACACCGCGCTGGTGCAACTGCTGCAAAAAGACTACAATGCGGCAAAGGCCACCCTCGACTGCATCGACGACGTGGATGCCAAGACCGCATACCTGAAGGCAGTGCTGTCCGCCCGCATGAAAAACGAGGAGGGCGTTTACACCAATCTCGCCGCGGCCATCGAGTTGGACGCCGCCTACAAGAAGACGGCCAAACGCGATGCCGAATTCAAACGCTATCGCCACTCCGACCGCTTCAAACAAATGGTGAAATAAACGATACATATTATTTATATATAGTCGGGCGAATCTGGACGGTTCGCCCGACTTTTTTGCAATTTTCAGTCATAGGTCGGGCGTTAACAAAAAAAGTGTATTTTTGCCGCGCTAAATTTATTTATTAACAATTTAAAGAAAGAGGTATTTTTTATGATTATTGTTCCCATTAAAGAAGGCGAGTCCATCGACAAAGCGCTCAAGAAACTGAAAAAGAAATTCGACAAGATTGGTGTG
>JAEEIG010000082.1 GCA_016281255.1 Bacteroidales bacterium | reverse complement strand
TTGAAGGCCACGAAGACCTCGCTGTTCAGCCCCATCTCTTTCCAGTTGGGATTGGTGGTCTTGCCGGCGTTCAGCACCACGAAGTCGGGCTCGAAGTCGGCCAGCTCCTCTTCAGAGGGACGGATGAACATGTTCTTCACGAAGTGGGCCTGCCAAGCCACCTCCGACACGAAGCGCACCTTCATGCGGGAGTTCTCGTTGGCACCGCAGTAACCGTCCATCACATAGACCTTCTTGCCGGAAAGCTGCTTCTGGCAGAGCACGCGGAAGTGCTCCCACGTCTTGTGATCGATGGGCTTGTTGTCGGAACCCTTCTTGTTGGGGTCGTACCACCACACGTTGTCTTTCGTGTTCTCGTCTTTCACAATGTATTTGTCTTTGGGCGAGCGGCCGGTGAAGATGCCCGTATCGACGGAGAGCGCGCCCGATTTGGTCAGGTATGCCTTCTCATAGCCCGTCAGTGCGGGGTTGGTCTCATGTTTGTACAGTTCGTCGTATGACAAATTGTGGAAAATCTCGACCGGGTTCTCAATGCCCAGTGCCTGCAATTCTGCTCTTAAATCTTTCATATTTTATGGGGTTTGATAATTTTTTTTCGAGGTTGCAAAGATATGTTTTTTTTAGGTGCCCGCGGATGTTCGTTTTTTATAATTTCGCCGCTTCTTTTAAAAGCCGTTGATTTATGAGAAAATATCATGTTTTCGTATTGATAATTACTTTTGTGTCAGTTGTTTCGGTGCTGAAGGCGCAACCGCAGACCGTTCATGGTTTCAATGCAGGAAGTACGACCGAACAGGGTGTTTCCGTCGTGTTTGGCCAGGCGTTTGACTCGGAGATCTCCGGCGGAGGCTTCAGCGTGTCGGAGGGCGTGAGTCAGTCGCAATTGGTGACGGTGACCATTGAGGACTCGACTTGCATGAATGAGCCTTACACGGAACACGGGTACAATATCACGAACCTCGCATTGGGCACTGACATATACGACTCCACATACGAGAAAAATGTGGCGGAAATCAGCGGCTATGACCGCCTCACCACCCTCCAGCTCACTGTTTTCCCCGTTTATGAGGTTACCACGAGCGAGATATTCCGTGGCGACCTTCCCGTCATTGACGGAAGCAGGTTGAAAGAAGGTGTTGATTACCAGGTTGTGGAAGGGGAGAACACCATCCATTACCTCACCATTTACGGTTGTGACAGTGTGGTGAACCTCTACGCCATGTTATGTCCCGATAACGTGGCGGACGGCGACCAGAACCTGTATCCCACGGCGGTGGTGGCCGGTCACTGTTGGACGCAGAAAAACCTGCGGGCCCGGCATTACGCCGACGGAGTCACGGAAATTGGCGGGTCGATGATTTACCGTACCGCGATGTTTCCCGATGAAGTCCGCCATGACACTACCTATGGCCGCCTTTACACTTGGCCGTCTGCTGTGAATGCCGATGCCGACGGCCACGTTGTCATGGTGGATGGCTACGTGCAAGGTGTCTGTCCCGACGGCTGGCACATCCCCACGGAAACGGAGATGGCGGCCTTGAAAGCGCTGTCAGCAGAGGAAATCCGCACCCCCGAGCTGTGGTATGCCCCCAATAACAACACGAACAGCACTGGTTTCACGGCCCTTCCCGCCGGCAGGTACAATGCGGCCTTGCTCCGCTTTGAAGGACTCGGCACCCAGACAGACTGGTGGGTGGCGGTTCCGACGGTCAGCGATGATGTGGAGACATGCCAAAGTGCCTCACTACAATTGCAATACTATTGCAACACACCGTTGGACGGTCACCCCGCCGCGAATGACGGATTGAGCGTTCGCTGCGTCAAAAACAGTTAGCAGTCGTCCCCAAAAGGGCTGAAAACCCGACCTGTGCTAACCCGGGGTGAACGAAGTGAACCCTGGGAATATCAAGTAATAATAAAATCAATAAACAATATGAAGAAAATCATAACTCTCTTTGCCGTAATCCTGCTGGTGGCCGGAGCGACCGCCCAGAAAGTGAGCTACTCGGCCGTGGTACGCAACAGCGACAACGTGTTGCAGGCCGACAAGAACCTGACGGTGATGGTCTCCATCGCGAACAGTCTGACCGATGAACCTGTCTATACGGAAATTCACACGGCGCAAACGAACCAGAACGGCCTGTTGTCGCTGACCATCGGCGACGGCACAAACAAGACGGGCGACATGCACGATGTGACGTGGCCCACGGCTTTCATCACCACCGATATCACCCTGCCCGGCGACGCGCATGTGATCAACACGATACCCGTGAATGCGGTGCCATACGCCCTGTACGGCGATACATTCAGCCCGGAGGCCGTCCTGGAAGCGGTGGGGAAGATGTCGGATACACAGAAGGCCGCCCTGCTCCAAGCCTTGGGCCTCACACCCGACAACGGTAATTAAGATTTAGGCATCTTCCATAAGGGCCGAAGGCCTGAAGTATGCCAACCTATGGTGAGCGATAGCGAGCCATAGACATAAAGAAGAATAACCGAACAGAAGAATATGAAGCAAACCATAACCCTAATAACAACCCTCCTGTTGCTCGCTGCCACCACGACGGCTCAGAGACTGAACTACTCGGCCGTGGTGCGCAACAGCGACAACGAATTGGTGACCAATGCGAATGTGACGGTGAGAATCGCGATTTCGCCAGAGTCGAACGGCAACCCTGTCGTCTATATGGAGACCCACCAGACCGTCACCAACCAAAATGGACAGGTGAGACTGACCGTCGGCAACGGAACCCAGAAATCCGGGAGCCTGTCCGACGTGAATTGGTCTTCATCCTACATCCTTTCCGAATTTGTGCTTCCTGATGGCTCTCACGTGAGCAGCATCATGCCTGTGGAGGCGGTGCCGTATGCCTTGTATGTTGAGCATCTCAATCCCGAGGGTCTTCTGAGCGCGGTGGAGTCCATGACACCCGACCAGATAGCCGACCTTCGCGACTCCTTGGGAATTCCCCAGCCCGACCCTGACCCGTCCAGTTGCGGCACCATGAAGGATGCCAGCGGCAACCGCTACAAAACCGTGAAGATTGGCAGCCGGTGCTGGACCAAGACCAACCTGCGCACCACCAAGTTCCGCAACGGCAATGCCATTCCTGAAGATGTAGATCCCGGACAATCCTCATCCGCTTCCTTCTCCCGCCTCTCTCCTGAAGTTGTCCAAGACATCCTCGAAGACATCTCCACCTATTCGGATTTGACATTTGGGTTTTACTATAACTGGTATGCTGCAGCCGACACGGGGGATAGCAAACTTTGTCCCGAGGGTTGGCATGTTTCTACCCAAGAGGACTGGATAACGCTTAAAAGCTATCTGGGAACTT